>DAIMHT010000034.1:0-11514 GCA_036723155.1 Actinomycetota bacterium | reverse complement strand
GACGGCGACGCTCGGCACGGGGAACTGGGGCCAGTACGCACGCGCGTCGCGGAGCGACCCGAGGAGCCGCTGGGCTCGGTCGGTGCGCACGCCGGCCCACAGCGGCAAGAACGTCGCGACCGTCGACATCGGGATGCGCTCTCCGGTCACCGCGTTGCGGGAGAAGTACTGACCGGCGGGCTCGTCCCAGAGCTCCTCGAGCGCGGTGGCGGTGGCGGAACCGCGGGCCGCGAGCTCCGGGTCGAGGGCGACGTCGAGGTCGGCGGCGATCCGCGCCAGGGCCCGGTTGGCGACGATCAGGATGGCGTTGAACGCCAGGTCCTCGATGAGGACCGACTCGTGGGCGGGCAGGCGCCGCAGCTCGAAGTCGTAGCGCTTCGCGCGCCGCGCGAGGGCGAGCATGCGCAGCCCGTCGTCGTCGCTGGGGCGTTCCGCCGCGGGCACGAAGCGGGTGTCACGACGAACGAACCGCACGACGCGAGCCAGGTGCAGCGCCAGCGCGGCCCGCATCCACCACGGTCCCGGGAAGTGCGCGAGCTGCTCCATCCACGGTGGGGTGGTGTCGAGCCCGCACTCCCACGGGTGGAGGAGCGTCACGAGACCGCGATGCTCGAGGTCCCGCTCGCGGTAGAGCCACTGGTGGTACGCGACGATCCGGGGGAAGAGGTCGGCGAGGAAGTCGCGCCGCTCGTCGGTCGGGAGCGCCTGCGCCACGGCCCACGCCGCGACCGCCAGGAGCGGCGGTTGGGTGATGCAGGACGTGTCGACGTCGCGCGGCGCCAGTCGGTTCCTTCGGGACTGCCACAGGCGACGGCTCCCCACATCGCGGACCCCCGCGGCAAAGATCATGTGGGGCACCATCCCGTTGCGCCACTGGCCCCGAAACACCGACCGAAGTTCCTGCGCGGCCCGTGGCGCGTCGTACCGGGCGACCCCAATGGCAATGAGACACGAGTCCCAGAGCCACAGATGCGGATACAGCTCACCCGACGGGCACGTCCAGGCGCTGCGGCGGTTCCGTTCGAGCACCTCCTGAGCCCCCCGCAGGAGCGATGCACGGTCCGAGGCAGGCATGGCCGGAGGCTAACGGCGGGGTGTGCAACACGACCTGCACGACACGCCGCGCGCCGAGGTGAACCTACGACGAGCGGTCGAGCGCAGCGACCGGCGCGGCCGTGTCCCGCGCATCGGGCCGGAGGCTCTCGAGCCATCGGGCGATGACATCGACGACGTGGGCGGCGCGGACGGTGTACATCACGTCGAATGCATGCTGGGTGCGGGGCAGCTCCGCGTACAGCACCGGATTGTGGGAAACCGAGCGCAGCGTCTCGACGAACCACCGGGCGTCCTCGACCCACGCCAGCGTGTCGTGGCCACCGTGAACGACGAAGAACGGTGGCGCATCGTCGCGAACTTGACTGATCGGCGACGCGGCCACCCACCGGTCGTGGCACTCCTCGGGAGCGCACTTCATGACCAGGCGCTGCAGGAAGGGGCGCATCGCGGCCCGGCCTCGCACCCCGTGCTGATCGAGGAAGTCGTAGACGCCGTACAGAGGTACGCACGCCGCCACCGACGTGTCGACGCTCTCGAAACCGGGCTGATAGGCGGGATCGTTCGGCGTCAGGGCCAACAAGGCGGCCAGATGCCCACCCGCGGACCCGCCCGTCACGACCACGAAGTCGGGGTCGGCGCCGTACTCCTCACCGTGCTGGCGTACCCACGCCAACGCCCGTTTCACATCGACGAGATGATCGGGAAACGTTGCTCGCGGGGACCGTCGGTAGTTCGGAGCTACCCCCAGCCAGCCTCGCTCCGCGAGGTGATGGAGCAGCGGCTGGCCCTGCTGACGCTTGTCGCCGATGACCCAGGCGCCTCCGTGGATCTGCAGCACGACCGGGCAGCCGCTCCCGGCGCCCCGTCGTCGGTAGACGTCGAGCCGGTGTCGCCGGTCGTCGCCATACGCCAGGTCGCGGACGCAGTCGACTTCACCCGGGCGCATCCGGAACGGCGACAGCAGCTGACGACGGGACACGACCCGACCCGCGGCGGTGACCTCGTGCTCGGCGGCTTGCTCGCGCGTGTCGGCCTCCACCATCTCGTGGAGCGCGGCGGTGAGGACGGCTTCGGAACCCCGTTGCGATCGGGCGGACGCGACGAGTCCGACCCAGGACCCGAGCGTGATGCCGAGTGCGGCCCACCCCGCGGCGCCGTGCAGACCGCCGAAGGCGATGAACCCGATGGTCGCGACGGCTTGCCAGGCGATATGGAAGTAGGCGAGTTCACTCGTGACCCAGCCGGCCATGAAGATCGGAAACGAGAAGAGCACCGGGCGGCGCGGCGAACCGAGGGCCACCAGCGTGAACAGCGCTCCGACGAGGCTCACCGCCAAGAATGCGGTCGGCACGCCCAGATCGTACGACGCCGAGCGGCAACGACTGCCACGGAGACGTCGCCCATTTCGGTCGGCTCGCCCGGTCCCCTACGCTGCGCTCGGGCTTCGCCGAGATGGCGAAGGGGGCCACGGGCACCACAGAGGGTGCTGATGCGACGATTAGGTGGTGTCGACGCCGCGTTTCTCTACGCGGAGACACCGGCGTGGCACATGCATGTGTCGGCGCTGCTGATCGTCGACCCTTCGACGAGTCGGGGCCGGTTCGACTTCGATGCGGTCAGGGCCGTGACCGTGGGACGCCTTCCTGATCTTCCGCAGTTCCGGTGGCGAGCCGTCGAAGTTCCCTTCGGCCTCGACCGTCCCGTGTGGGTCGAAGCCGACGACTTCGACGTCGACTACCACATCCGCCGCGTTGCGGTCCCCCCTCCTGGGAGCGCCACCGAGCTCTTCGACCTCGTCGGTCGCCTGATCAGCTACAAGCTCGACCGGGCCCGACCGTTGTGGGAGATCTGGGTCATCGAAGGCCTCGAGGACGGCAACGTCGCGGTGCTCACCAAGATGCACCACGCGATCGTCGATGGTGTCTCCGGGGCCGGTCTCGCCGAGATCCTCCTCGATCTCGATCCCGACACCGAACGGGACGTGTCGGGGATGCGCGAGTCGTTACACCACCACGCCTCGCCGAACAGCTGGCGGTTGTTCGGTCAGGGGCTGGTGACCACGGCGTTCAAGACGCCGTGGCGGATGATGCAATACGGCACGCAGCTGGCGCGCAAGGGCATCACGCTCGCGAGCCTGCTGCGCAGCGACCGGCCTCCGACCACTCCGCTGCAGACCCCGCGGACGTGCTTCAACGCGCCGATCACCGCGCACCGATCCTTCGCCGCCGCGAGCGTGCCGCTCGAGCGGGTCAAGGCCATCAAACGGGCCTACGACGTCAAGCTCAACGATGTCGTGCTCGCCCTGTGCGCGGGCGCGCTCCGCCACTACCTCGGCGACGACCTTCCCGAAGAGCCACTCGTCGCCCAGGTCCCCGTCTCGCTTCGGGTCGAGGGCGACGACGGGGTCGGCACCAAGGTGGGCCCGATGTTCACGTCCCTCGCGACCGACGTCACCGACCCCGTGAAGCGCCTCCTCGCCATCCACGACGACACCACTCGAGCGAAGGAGATGCGCCACGCCCTCTCGGCCAGCGGGATCATGGGCCTGACCGAGACCACCCCACCCGGCCTGCTCGGCCTGGCGGCGCGCATGTACACCGCGGCCGGGCTCGAGGAGCACGGCCCACCGCTGTACAACCTCATCATCTCGAACGTCCCCGGGCCGCCGTTTCCTCTCTATCTCGCCGGCGCTCGCCTGGCCCGCATGTATCCGATGGGGCCCCTGATCCTCGGCGCGGGTCTGAACATCACGGTGTTCAGCTACCTGGAGAACCTCGACTTCGGGTTCCTCACCTGTCCCGAGACCGCGCCCGAGACTGAGCGCATCGCCGAAGGAGTGGCCCTGGCCCTCGAGGAGCTCGAGCGAGGAGCCGGCCTGACCTCCGACCCGCCGACGGTGGCGTCGGCCTGACCGGGCTGGGAGATCGTCATCACCGAGCCCTCCGCCCCGACGTCGTTCGCCCAACGGCTCCAGGACAGCCTGCCGCTGCTCCTCGGTCCGGTCCTGATGGTCGTCGCCGACGTGGTCTGGCTGATCGCGCACGGCGGGTCGGGTTTCGCCCACCAGGCTCTGCGGAACGCGCTCGTGTACAGCGTCGGTGTCGGCGGCCTGCTCGCTGGCCTCGGGCACACCGTCTTTCGCGACCAGGTCGCCGACTCCATCGGTTGGCCGAAGGGCAACCCCTTCCAGATCGAGGTTGGCTTCGCGAACGTCGCCATCGGGGTAGCCGGCGTCATGTGCGCTTGGTACGCCGGGCGCTTCTGGCTGGCCACCATCGTCATCGTCTCCGTGTACCTCGCCAGCGCGGCGGTGGTGCATGTCGTCGACATGGTCCGGAGCTCCAACTACGCCCCCGGCAACGCCGGCTTCGTCTTCTGGTGGGACCTGGCGCTCCCAGCGCTGCTCTGCGTCCTCTACGCGATCCAGTAGCGCATCCGGTTCGCGGCCCGGCGCGCGGCGGCGCCTCCTGGTCGACTGGGCGCGGCTCGCACCTAACCTGGCGCGATGGCGGACTGGCCGACGATCTCCTCCCTCGCCACCGCCGGCGGGACCCTGGTCCTCGGTGTGGCGACGTTCGCCTCCGTGCGCTCTGGCAACCGTGCCGCGCGCACCGCCGAGCGGGCGCTGCAGGTCGGGCTCCGCCCGGTGCTGATGCCATCTCGGTTCGAGGACCCGCCGGAGAAGATGAGGTGGCTCGAGGGTCGCTGGGCGACGGTCCCCGGTGGCCGGGGTTACGTCGACTCGGTCGACGGCACGGTCTTCTTGGCCATGTCGTTGCGCAACGTCGGTTCCGGCATCGCCGTGCTGCAGAGCTGGCTCGTCGCGGCGGGACGTCCGGAGCGCGACGCCGACCGTCCGGACCCGGAGCGCTTCCGTCGTCAGAGCCGCGACCTCTACATCCCTCCCGGTGGGACGGGCTTCTGGCAGGGCGGCTTACGAGCCCAAGACGACGAGACCTATCAGGCGATCCATGACGCCATCACCGGAGGCGAGATGCTGACGATCACCCTGCTCTATACCGACCATGAAGGCGGTCAGCGGGCGATGGGCCAGTTCTTGCTCACTCCGCGTGACGAATCCCCCGAATGGGTCAACTCGGTGATCCGGCACTGGAACCTCGACCGCGCCGACCCCCGGTAACCACGCCGACGGGAGCCCTCGGACGAGGCGGCTGAACGCCTTCGGGGTTTCAGACCCGGTCGAGCTCGAGCATCTTGATCGCGTTGCCGCGCAGCACCTTGTACGCCACGCTGGAGTCGAAGTCGGCGAGCATCTTCTCGACGTACTCCTTCGAGAACGGCCAGGTGGTGTCGGTGTGCGGGTAGTCGGTCTCGAAGCAGATGTTGTTCTCCCCGACCTCCGCCAGCGAGTGCAAGCCGTGATGGTCGGCGGTGAAGCACCCGAAGATGCGCCCGTAGTAATAGGTGGACGGCGGCTCCGGGATCTTGTCCTTGGAGTGCTGCCAGCTGTCGTGCTGGTCCCACACGACATCGGCCCGCTCGAGCGCGTACGGGATCCAGCCGATCTGGCCTTCGGAGTACGCCAGCTTCAGCTTGGGGAACTCGATGAGCTTCCCCGAGAACAAGAAGTCGGCCAGGGACGCCATCGAGTTGTTGAACGCCAGGGTCCCTCCCACGCCGCCGGGCGAGTCGGGGGAGGCGACCGGGTCGGTCGACGAGGACCCGATGTGCATGCACAGCGTCACGCCGGTGTCGTTGCACGCCGCGAAGACCGGATCCCAGTGCCCGGTGTGGATGCTCGGCAGCTTCAGCCTCGTGGGGAGCTCGCTGAAGCAGAACGCGCGCACCCCACGCGCGGCGTTGCGTTGGATCTCCGCCGCCGCGAGGTCGGGGTCCCAGAGCGGCATCAAGCAGAGCGGGATGTTCATCCCACCCGACGGGCCGCACCACTCCTCGACCATCCAGTCGTTGTAGGCCTTCACGCACGCCAAGCCGAGCTCACGGTCCTCGGCCTCGTAGAACGTCTGGCCGCAGAACCGGGGAAAGGTCGGGAACGGGAGCGAGCCGTCGACCCAGTTCAGCTTGAAGTCGGCGATCCGGGCGTCACGCTCGTAGCAGCCGGGGCGCATCTCGTCGTAGGTGACGGCGGTCATCACCATCTTGGTGCGGTCGAACTTGCTGACGTCGCCGTCGGGCGTCGCCTCGAGGGGGATCGCCACGAAGCGCTTGTGGACGTAGATGAGCCGGTCCTCGAAGTACCAGGCGTCGCCCCACGTGCCGTCGGGGTCTTCCTTCATCGAGTACTTCGCGCCCGGATGCAGCCGGAAGTCACCCCAGCGCTTCCGCTCGCTGCGGGGCCCCTTCTCCCGGAACCGCTTCGGGAGCCACGTCTGCCAGACGTGGGGTGGCTCCACCACGTGGTCGTCGACACTGACGATCTTCGGCAAGTCCATGCTTCGATCCCACTCACTTGACGGCTGCGTTCCCGCTCCAGCGTACTGCCCGCCCTCCACCGGGCGTCGACCGCCGACGCTCGGTACGCGGCCGCACCCGTCCCGGCGACGGCCCCGAACCGAAGCGCAGCACCGCCAACGTTTCATCGCCCCCCGAATCGGGTAACCCGTTACCAGTTCCTAACTGAGGTGCTCCACGCGTGACTGACCCTTCCTTCTTCCTGACCGGCGAGCTCGACCTCCGCCGCGCCGATCAGCTCGAGGCCGGCCTGCTCGCCCACGCCGAGAGCACCCCGGGCGACACCATCGTCATCGACTGTGCCGACTTGACGTTCATCGATTCATCGGGCCTCGGGATGCTCGTCGACGTGCACAACCAGTCCGGCAAGCAGCTGCGGCTGCAGCGCGTTCCCGAGCCGTGCCGCAACGTCTTCGTGGTGACCGGGCTCGACACCATGTTCGATCTGACCTAACCGCGTCTCCCCGCGCCAGTACCCTCTTCGGGATGGCTTGGGGGTCGCGAAGGAGTTCGGCGCCGGTCGCGATCCTGGCGACGATGCTCGCACTCGGCGCCGTGATGGGACTCGACGGCTCCGCGGCGGTCGGCGCTGGGACCGGTCACCGCACCACGGCCGCGTCGGCGAAGCGGTACTACGTGTCGCTCGGCGACTCCTACGCCGTCGGCTTCCAACCCGGCCGCGGCGCCACCCGCCACGGGTTCCCGGACCAGGTCGTGACCAAGGCGACGCGTCGCGGCTACCACCTTCAGCTCGTGAACTTCGGGTGCGGTGGCGCGACCACCACCTCGATCCTCCAGGCTCCGACCTGTCCCATCGCGGCCCGACCGATCCACGGCGCCGACTATGGCGGCCTCACCCAGGCCGCCGCCGCGGAGGCGTTCCTCGGCGCCCACCGCGGGCAGATCGCGCTCGTCACCGTCTCGATCGGCGGCAACGACGTGACGTTCTGCGCCCGGGCGCCAAACCCGGTTGGGTGCGTCACGCAGGCCACCGCCGGGATCAAGACGAACGTCGCTCGGCTCGCCGCCGACCTGCGTTCCGCGGCCGGGCCTCAGGTCCCCATCGTCGGCACCACGTACCCCGACGTCATCCTCGGCCAGTGGGTCCGGCCGCCGGTCAGCCAGAGCCTCGCCCAGCTGTCGGTCACGGCGTTCCGGGCCCTGATCAATCCGACGCTGCGGCAGGCCTACACCGCCGCCCCGGCCCGGTTCGTCGACGTGACGAACGCCGCGGGCGCCTATATACCGTTGACCAAGACCGTGACCCTCAAGCCGTACGGGGTGATCCCGGTCGCGGTGGCGCGGGTGTGCACGCTCACCTACTACTGCACGGTCGGTGACATCCACGCCACGACCGCCGGATACGGCGTCATCGCCGACCTGATCGTCGCCACCTTGCCGCGCGTGTGATCACAATCGAACGTGATCTCGCACCGGTACCGTGACCCGATCGCACCCGTGAGCGACGGATGACGGTCGCGTTCCGAGCCCGACGCAAGGCGAAGCGTGCCGGCGTCGACATCTTCGTGCATCACGTCACCGTGAATCTCCATCGTCGCCGGGACCTCTTCAGCCCGCCGGCGCTCGACGAGTTCGGCGGCTCGGCCAACCTGATCTCCGGCGTCGAGCAGCTCGTTGCCGACGTCGTCGCGGCCTGGCCCGTCGGTCACATCGCGGCCACGATCCAGCTCCCGGCGGACGAGATCACCGCCGACGTCGACGCGCGGATGCGCGAGTCCATCGAGGGGTACTGCGACCGTCGACTTCGGGATCTGGAACACCGCCGGGTCGCGCTGCGCCAAGAAGGGCTCAGTGCGCTCGTGCTCAGCGTCCCGCTCCTCGCGGTGGCGCTGCTCCTCTCCGCGGCCGTCACGCACAGCGGCCTCCCATCGTTCTGGCAGTCATTCCTAGGTGATGGGGTGCTGCTCGTCCTGGCGTGGGTGGCGTTGTGGTTCCCGCTCGACACCCTGATCTGGTACGGGCGACCCCTCCAGCGCGAGATCCGCGTCCTCCAAGCCATGCGTCAGATGGACCTCGCCGTGCGCGCCGTCGACTGAGCCCGACACGTGGCGCGCCCGGCCGGTTCACCCGGCGCGAGTGGGCGAGCGGTTCAGCCCTTCAGGCAGGTCTGGAGGAACTCCAGCAGCCGCGGGTACCAGTGGGAGAAGACGCTCGGCATGCCGATGCATCCGTGGGGCGCCTCCGGGTACACGAGCAGCTCGGTTCGGTTCCCGGCCAACGCCCATCGCTGGGCCAAGAAGAGGGTGTCGTCGACGAGATGGTCGGCGGCCCCGACGGTGAACAACGCCGGCGGCAAGTCGTGCAGGTGCGCGTAGAGCGGTGACAGGTCCGGGTCGCGGCGCTCGGGACCCGATCGGCCCGGGGCGAAGAGCTCGGTGAAGAACCGGATGCCGTCCACGGTGAGGATGTCGCCGCCCGGTGGGACGCCGATGCCCTCCTGGCTGGGGGTGTGGCTCAGGTCGTAGACGCCGAAGACGAGGTTGGCGCCGAGGAACCGGTCGACGGCGTCGTGGCGGTCACGCATCCGCAGCAGCGTCACGGCCGTCAGGTGCGCGCCCGCGGACTCTCCGCCGATGAGGAGCCGTCCGCTTCCGTACTCGGCTTCGGCCTGTTCGAGGAGCCATACCGCGGCGGCCTCGCAGTCGTCGGGCCCGGCCGGGTACGGGTCCTCGGGGGCGAGCCGGTAGTCGACGCTCACGATCGCGACGTTGAGCACGTCGGCGACGATCTCGTTCAGCAGGTCGGTCATCTCCGGCTCGCCGATGATCCACCCGCCCCCATGGATATGGAGGAACACCGCGTCGACCTGGTCGGGGACGAAGGTGCGGAGACGGATCGGACCCCCGGGACCAGCGATCGTGCGGTCCACCGCATGATCCGAGACCCCCATGCTGCCGACGCGCGCCGCCCGTTGTGCCGCGACCCGCTCCGCGACCGACGCGGAACGATTCTCGGCGGCGCTCGGCCAGGAACCCAGGAACGTCGCGGCTTCGTCCCGCAGCTGGGGTCGCAGTGCCTCGAGCTCGTCGTCCCAGAGCGCCATGCCTGCCGGAGGGTAGCCAGCCCGATACCTTCACGAAACCCGATGCCGTCTGTGCCCCCCGCCGAGATCTCCGGGCCCACCGTGACCTTGCGGCGATACCGGCTGACCGACCGCGACGCGCTCTGGGAGTCGATCGCGGCGAGCCTCGACCATCTCCGCCCGTGGATGCCGTGGGCGCAGGCCCCTCCGACCGAGGAGTCGGTGCTCGCGTTCCTGAACCCAGCCGTGGAGGGCTTCGGTGCCGAACACCCCGCCGAGTACGCGATCACCGTGGCCGGGTCGGGCCGCTTCGCCGGAGGGTGTGGCCTCATGCCCCGGATCGGTCCCGGCGCGCTCGAGATCGGCTACTGGCTCGACGTCCGCTGCGTCGGTCGGGGCCTCGCCACCGAAGCCGTGGCGCTGCTCACCACCGCCGGGCTGACGGTCGACGGCGTGGACCGGGTCGAGATCCATTGCGACGAGGCGAACGTCCGGAGCGCCGCGGTCCCCGAACGGCTCGGCTATCGCCTCGACCGGACCGAGGATGACGAGATCGCCACCCCGGCCGAGAGCGGACGCTCGATGATCTGGATCGCGACCACACCACCCGACCCGATCCGCACCGATCCCTGAGCGATCGCGTTCAGCTCTGGCTTCAACCCGAGCGGTCGAGGTCGAGACGCATGCGCAACCCCGGACCGAACCGGGTCGGCACCGGGCCCTGGTCACGGAACCCGACCTCGCGGTAGAAGTCCAGCGCCCGTGGGTTGGCCGTCACCTCGATGGCGGACACGCCCCGACGCTGGCTTCGGGCGACCACGTCCGCGATCAACGCCCGGCCGACCCCGCCCCGCATGGCGTCGGGCTCGACGAAGAGTCCGTCCAGCTCGTCGGGACCGTCACCGTCGACGCTCGGCACCGTCACCGAGAAGCCGAGGACCCGATCGGCCCCGCAAGCCACCCGCACGGCTCCGTCGCGGATGACGCTCACCGGGAGCGAGATCGCGTCCGGGTGCGCGAGGAGCTGGGCCCGGTACTCCTCCCAAACCAGTGACGACCGTCGTTGCAGGTCCTCGAGCGCCCGGGCCTCGTCGGGCGTCGCGTCGCGGATCACGTCGACCGGTTCGGCCATCAGGGCTCCCGGTGGGTGGCCGGGCGGCGCGGTTCGAGATGCACGGGACCGCGACCGGTCAGCCGATGCTGGCACACCCGGGCTGGTGGGCGAACACCGCCGCGAGCGCCGGGGCCTTGTACTGGGTCAGGGCCACGTTGACCAAGGCCTCCACCGACCGGCCGGCGGCATCGAGCTTCGTGACCAGCGCTTGGGCCGTGGTCTGGAACGCGGCGGCGTCGTTGGGGAGGTCCGGCACGAGCGGCTGTGCCCCGACGAAGACGAGCAGCGTCCGGGAGACGCCGAGCCGAATCGACGAGGCGACCACGGCCCCGTTGGGGGTCTTCGGAAGGCCGGCGCCGCCGAGCTCGGTGTTGAGCTGCTCGGTCGCGCCGACCGCGGTGCTCAAGAACTGCGACAACGTGACCCGGAGATCAGAAAGGGTGGTCTGACCGTTCGCGGACGTGACCAGGCTGGCCCCAGCGGCGTTCACCGTCTGGCCCCAGCCCGAGATGCTGGTACACACGGTGCGGGCCCAACCGGCCGGGTTCACGCTGCGCTTCGAGACACCGGTCGGGACCGCACCCGCGAAGTTGACCGTCAAGTGACACGTCTGATCCGCCGCGGCCCCAACCGTGGATCCGGCCACGGTCAGCGGTGTCGATTCGGCGGAGTTCCCCGCGGCCTGGGCGAGGGCCGACGCCGCGTCGACCGTGTCGGCCTCCTGCGCGATGACGGTCACCGCGGCCTTGACCTGCGGAGTCGACGCTGACGCCAGCTTCGTCAGTGCTGTGACCGCCTCGTCCTTCGACGACGGCCGGGTCGCGTTGAACGTCCGCAACGCGGCGCAGAACTTGGTGCCCGGCGCGGC
>DAIMHT010000033.1:0-11820 GCA_036723155.1 Actinomycetota bacterium | reverse complement strand
CCGCCGATCCGGCCACCGTCGAGCTGCCTTCGGGCGTCGACGCGCCCGGATACGAGCCCCGGCGTCGCTGGCGTCCCACCCGCCTCCAGTGGGCCATCGCGATCTGGCTCAGCCTGGTCGGCTACATGCTGTGGAAGTGGCATCTCGACACGAACCGCACGCACCTGTTCATCATCCTCGGGACCGGCCTCATGGCCGCAGGCGCGGGACGGTTGCGCACCGTCGGCCGCGTCCTGATCGACTGGGCTCCCCTGTTCTTCATCCTCGCGGCCTATGACTCGCTGCGGGGGAAGGCAGACCAGTGGTTCCCGGTCAACGTCACTCCCCAGATCCACGCCGACCAGTTCCTCTTCGGCGGCAAGGTGCCGACGGTGGAGCTCCAGCACGCGCTGTTCACGCCGGGACAGCCGCACATCTGGGACTACGCCGCGTTCTTCGTCTACCTGACGCACTTCTTCGCGGCCCTGTTCGTCGCCGCGTTGCTGTGGAAGTTCGCCTACCCGCGGTTTCGACGGTTCGCGGTCCTGATCGTCGCCTTGAGCTTCGCCGCGTTCGCGACGTACGCCCTCTTTCCCGCCGCGCCGCCGTGGCTGGCGAGCCAGAACCATGCCCTGGCCCCGACCGCGAAGATCGTCGACGAGATCTGGACCCACCTCGGGCTCCAGAACGGGGCCAGCCTCTTGTCGGCCCGCAGCCGCGAGGCGAACCCGGTCGCGGCGATCCCGTCGCTCCACAGTGCGTACCCGGTGCTGTTCATGCTCTTCTTCTGGCGGTCGGCCGGGCGGTGGCGCTGGCTGCTGCCCCTCTACCCGCTGGCGATGGCGTTCAGCCTCGTGTACACGGGCGAGCACTACGTCGTCGACATCCTCTTGGGCTGGCTGTACGCCGTCGTGGTGTACTTCGTCGGTACCGCGCTGATGGACCGCTGGGCTCGCCGTCGGGCTCGGCCCCCGGTGGATGCGCCGACAAGGGAGCCGGCGCCGCCGGTGCTCGCCGGCGCGTCGCTCAGCAGTCGCGATTGAGGACGACGCCGGGCGCCGCGACCGTCCGGCAGACGATGCCGGACTCGAGCGTCGCCACACTCACACCGCGCGCGCCGACGAACGTCGCGCCGGCGAGCCACGCGCGGTCGAACCGAGCTCCTCGAAGGTCAGCCCGATTCAGGTTCGCGTTCTCGAGGTAGGCGTGGCGAAAGTCGGCTCCTTGGAGGTTCGTGTCGGTGAGGTTCGCCCCCGTGAGGATGGCTCCGACGAGCTGCGCGCGACGGAGATCGGCTCGGCTGAGGTTCGCGCCGAACAGGTTGCCCCGGATGATGTGGCCGCCCTTCATGTAGGTGCCCTGACAGGCGGCGCCGGGCGCGATGGCGCAGCCGCCCACCGTGGTGACCGAGCTCGAGGAGCAGGCCGACGCGGTCACCCCCACCGCGATTGCGGCGGCCAGGGTCACGCGTCGCCAGGACCGGGGCCGGTGGGAGCGCCGCCCGGCGGCACGGCCCCAGAGGCGTCGTTGGGCGTCGCCGCGCGTGGTCACTGGGCGAGGAACGTAGCGGCGGACACGCGGGAACCGCGGGTCACCCCCTCGAGTGAGGACCGCGGCGCGCGAGGCACCTCGTCGACCGCACCTATTAGCGTGCGATGATGCGGTCGACGGGGCGCCGGAGACGGCGGCGGTGGGCGTTCGTGGTCGCGGCCGCGGTGAGCGCGGTCACGTTCGGGTCGGTGACCTCAGCGGGCGCGGCAACGAGCCCGGCCCCCAACGCCTGCAGCCTCCTCAGCGCGCAGGATCTGCAGGCCGCGCTGGGCGGCACCGTCGCCGATGGGAACCTGACGACCGCCACCGACGGAACCGAGACCCTGTGCGACTGGGTCATCACCGTGAGCTCGTCTCGCGGGTACGGCGCGCAGCTCAGCGTCTCCAGCGGGCAGAGCGCGGCCGACTTCGCGATGCAGCGCAAGATCGCCCGAGGCCGCACGCGGACGATCAAGCACCTCGGTGACAGCGCGTTCAGCGAACGGGCCGTCGAAGCAGGGCAGGTGTACGACGATCTGTGGGTCCGGCACGGCACGATCGCCTTCCGGGTCGAGGTCCTCAAGGACCTGGGGTCAAAGCCCCTGGAGCCGCTCGCCCGGCTCGTGCTCGCCCGGCTCTGAGCCGCCCGCGGCGAGGCCCGCGTCCGGTCAGCCGGTCCCGGTGAGCCACCCGATCGTCCCGGAGAACACCAGGATCGACACGCCGAGCGCGAGGTAGACGACCGGGACCACGAGGTGGCTCACGCGCTCGATGATGGGGCTGGTCCAGCGGGCGTGGGCGATGCCGTGGGCGGCGGCGCACCACAGGCCCGCGGCGACGACGAAGACGACGATGATCACGCTGCTCTCGCCCAGCGACCGGGTCGCGAAGATCGGGACGTACGCGGCGATGTTGTCGGCCCCGTTGCCGACGGTCACCGCGCCGACGACGAGCGGCCGGTGGCGACCGACGCCGACGGTGGTGTCCGGGTCGGGTGGCCGCCCCCCGCGCACCAGGGCAACGAGCCTCACCGCGCCGAGGGTCAACGGGACGACGCCGAGCAGACCGATGTAGTGGTGCGGGACGGTCGACGCCGCCGCGGCTCCGCCAGCGCTGACGGCCACGATGACCGCCAGTCCGAGGTACGCGCCCACCGTGACCTGGCGGGCCCGGTACGACCGGTCGGCGTAGAAGGCGGCGAGCACGACGAAGTTGTCGATGTTGGTCGTGGCGTACAACCCGACCGCAAGCAAGACGGTGGCGACCACGAGGCTCCGAGCAGGTTGGCGCGGCGGGCGCGGCCGCGGACGCTACTCGTCGCCGGGACGCCCGGTCTCGCAACACGCCGAGCCGGCGACGGGGACCGGCCGCGACCACTAGAACAGGACCGTGGGTCACGCGCCGCGGACACCGGCATTCCGGACCGGAGTCGACGGGTCGTGACCGGACGGGCGCTCGTGATCGGTGGGACCGGCCCGACGGGTCAACCCGTCGTGGCGGGGCTCGTGAACCGGGGCTACGAGGTGACGATCCTGCACCGCGGGACGCACGAACGCCCGGACGTCCCGCCGGTCGTCCGCCACCTGCATCACGACCCGTACGACGACGCGGTGCTCGGCGACGTCCTCGGGGACTCGACCTTCGATCTGGTCGTCGCGATGTACGGGCGGCTGCGCCGGATCGCGGCGTGCACCGCGGGGCGGGTGGGGCACTTCGTCTCGGTGGGTGGCGTCCCCGCGTACCGAGGCTGGATGAACCCGTGGTTGTCCGAGCCGGCGGGGCTGGCGGTGCCGGTCACCGAGGAGGCGGCGACGGTCGCCGACCCCGCCGACGACGAGAAGGGCTTTCGCATCGTCCGGACCGAAGCCGCGGTGTTCGAGGCGCACCCCGGCGCGACCCACTTCCGGTATCCGTACGTCTACGGGCCCTATCAGCTCGCGCCGCGGGAGTGGTCGATCGTGCGGCGCATCCTCGACGGGCGTCGCCGGATCGTCGTCGCTGACGACGGCCTCACGTTGCACCACCACGGCTACACCGAGAACCTGGCGCACGCCCTGCTACTGGCCGTCGACCAGCCGGCCGCGGCGGCCGGTCACGTCTTCAACGTCGGCGACGAGGAGGTCCTCACCGTCCGTCAGGTCATCGAGCTGGTGGCGGCGACGCTCGAGCACGAGTGGGAGATCGTCTCCATGCCATACGACCTGGCGGTGCCGGCCCGTCCCCTGCTCGCCCAGCCGCTGCCAACCCACCGGGTGCTCGACCTGGCCCGCGTCCGCACGGTCCTCGGCTACCGGGATGTGGTCCCGGCCCGGGAGGCGGTGCCGCGCACGGCCCGGTGGCTGGCCTCGCACCGGCCCGAGCCGGGCGGCCAGGAGGAGATGGTGTTGACCGACCCGTTCAACTACGACGCCGAAGACCGTCTGATCGACGCCTGGAGCGCGGCACGCGACGCGGTGCTGCCGGCGACGGTGTTCGACCCCGATCCGGGGTATGGGCTCGCGTACAGCGGTCCCGGCAGCCGGGCCCGCTCCCAGAGCCAGTTCCGTCCGTGACCGGTCGAGGCCCGCTCCGGGGGGTTCGGGTCCTCGACTGCTCGATCGCGTTGACGGGGCCGTACGCGGTGGCGCTGCTGGCCGATCAGGGCGCCGACGTGATCAAGGTCGAGCGGCCCGGGATCGGTGACATCGCCCGATGGATCGGCGTGTCGGTCAACGGGCTCAGCGCCCTGTTCCAGATGTGCAACCGGGGAAAACGGTCGATCGCGGTCGACGTGCACCACGACGAGGGCCGGGAGCTGGTGCGGTTGCTCGCGGAGCGCAGCGACGTCTTCGTCCAGAACTTCCGGCCCGGGGTCGTCGAACGGCTCGGGTTGGGGTACGACGACGTTCGGGCCGTGAACCCCGACATCGTGTACGTGTCCATCTCCGGGTTCGGTCCCGAGGGTCCGTACGCCACGAAAGGCGCGTACGACACCGTGATCCAGGCCTACGGAGGGTTGGCCACGAGCCAGGCTGACCCCGAGACCCACGAGCCCCAGTTCTTGCGCCAGACCGCAGCCGACAAGATCACCGCGTTGGTGGCCGCCCAGGCGATCACCGCGGCACTCTTCGCCCGCGAGCGCGGGGACGGCGGTCAGCACCTGCAGCTGTCGATGCTCGACGCGGTGGTGTCGTTCCTCTGGGCCGACGCCGCCGGCAACGAGGTGCTCCTCGACGCCGACGGGAGCCAGCCGTCGAGCTTCGTGGCGAGCTTTCGCCCGCTGCGGTTCCTCGACGGCTGGGGCATCGCCACCCCGACGTCCGACGCCGACTTCGCGGGCCTGTGCCGCGCTTTCGGGGTCGACGGCTACGACGATCCCCGGGTCGCGACCATCGCCGAGCGGGCCCAGCACCGCGACATCTCCCGCGCCCTCGTCGACCAGTGCTACGTCGTCGCCCGGGGCCTGACGACCGCCGCGGCGATGGCGCGCCTGGAGGCCGAGCGGGTCCCGTGCGGCGTCGTGCTCTCCCCGGCGGAGCTGGCGTCGGATCCCCACGCCCAGGCGATCGGGCTGCTCGAGGACTCCGAGCACCCCAGCGCCGGGCGGCTCCGTCAGCCTCGCCACCCCACCCAGTTCCTCCGCACCCCGGCCCGACTCGGCGGCCCCGCCCCGACCCTGGGCCAACACACCGACGAGGTCCTCGCCGAGCTCGGCTGGTCCGACCGGGACGTCACGCTCCGCCGGGACGGCGTCGTCGCCTGACCGTCCGCCGGCGCAGCCACGCGACGAGGGGGCCGATCGGACTTGATCTCCCCACCCCTGCGGCCCATAGTGGTTGGAGAGCCACGCAGGGTGAAATGGGCTCGGCGGGATCACTGGGGGCTGGGGAGACAAGGTTCGTGGCAACCACTCACCGTCAGCGCTGGAGCCCGTACCGGCGCGCCCGATCGAGGCTGCACCACCACCAGGCCGCGTCCGCCGACTCGGTCTGGGCCCGCCTGGCCGGGAAGCCCCCTCCCCCCGAACCCGCGTTCCTGCTCAGCGTTCACGGCCCAGCACGGCGGCGCAGCTTCCGGTACGCCGGGTTCAACGAGGCCTACGGCGACCACCTGGCGCGAAACGGCGTCACCGAGGGGATCATCGGCCGCAGACCAGCCGATCTCCTGCCCCCGGACTTCGCCACCGAGGCGCTCGAACGCTACGAGAAGGTGGCGGAGCGCTGCGAGCCCCTCCGGTACGAGGTCGGCTTCGAGTTCTCGGACCGATCGATGCAGTACGAGGTGACGCTCGAGCCGATCCTCGATGGCGAGGGCCGCTGCACCCACCTCCTCGGTGTGGCCCGCGACCTCCCCCAGCTCGCCGAGGACGCGGCGCTGCGCGAGAGCAAACGCCGATTCGTGGCCCTCGTGGAGCACTCCTCCGACATGGTCACAGTCGTCGACGGGGAGGGGACGATCCTGTACGGGAGCCCGTCGGTGACGACAGTGCTCGGCTGGCCGAGCGGTGTGTTCACGCCCGACGACTCGACGCCGGCCATCTCCGCGTTTGATCTCATCCACCCCGAGGATCGCGACGAGATCGTCTCGATCTTCCTCCGCAGCATCGCCGAGAAGAAGCCGCAAGACCGTCGGGAGTTCCGCATGCGCCGCGCCGACGGCTCGTGGTGCTGGGTCGAGGCGATCGCCACCAACCGCCTCGATGATCCCGCGGTCAACGGAATCGTGGTGAACGCCCGCGACATCACCGAGCGCAAGGCCGCCGACGACGCGTTACGGGCCAGCCAGGAGCGATTCCTCTCCCTCGTCCAGCACGCGTCGGAGTTCGTCGTCGTCTACGCCGCCGGCGGCGGGATCAGCTACATCAGCCCCGCGACGGCCCGGTTCGTCGGCCGCTCGGCCGACGACATCGTCGGCACCCGCCAATCCGAGCTGGTCCACCCCGACGACCGCGACCAGTTCCTCGCGGGCCTCAGCGGGCTCCTCGACCGCCACGGGAAGAGCAACCGCTTCAGCGTGCGGCTCCGCCGCTTCGACGGCGAGTACCGCTGGCTCGAGGTGATCGCCACGAACCTCGTCGAGGACCCGAACGTGGGCGGAATCGTCATCAACGCCCGCGACATCACCGACCGATTCGAGACCGAGAGCGCGCTCCGCGAAAGCGAGGAGCGGTTCCGCAGCGCGTTCGAGCACGCCCCGATCGGCATGGCGCTCGCCGACAAGGACGGCCGCATCCTGCGCAGCAACCGAGCGTTCTCCCGCATGCTCGGCCGCCAGCCGGCCGATCTCGTCGACGTCACCATCCGCGACATCACCCACCCCGACGACTGGTCGGACAACGCCGACAACATCCGACGGCTCTTCTCCGGAGAGATCGCCGACTACAGCCTCGAGAAGCGCTACCTGCACGCCGACGGTCACATCGTCTGGGTCTCCCTCAGCGTGTCCGCGATCCGAGACGCGAACGGCGTCCCCAACTACATGATCGGCCAGATCGAGGACATCACCGAACGCAAAGCGATCGGCGAACGGCTCGCCCACCAGGCCATCCACGACCCCCTGACGGGCCTCCCGAACCGCACCTTCTTCATCGACCGGATCCGCAAGACCACGAGCCGCGTCAACCGGCGCCGCCACCGCATCGCGGTCCTCTTCCTCGATGTCGACCACTTCAAGGTGATCAACGACAGCCTCGGCCACGAAGCCGGCGACCAGCTCCTGATCACCATCGGACACCGGCTCCGCCGCATGCTCCGACCGAGCGACACCGTCGCCCGCTTCGGCGGCGACGAGTTCACCATCCTGTGCCCCGACGTCGACGACCCCAGCTCCGTCATGCTGCTCGCCGAGCGGGTCCTCGAGGAGGTCGCCCGACCCGTCCTCCTCGCCGACAACGAAGTCTTCGTCACCGCCAGCATCGGCATCGCCTGCTCCGGGCACAGCACCGAGACGCCCGAGACCCTCGTCCGCGACGCCGACACCGCGATGTACCGCGCCAAGGATCAGGGACGGCACCGGGCCGAGTTCTTCGACCAGCGATCCCGGGCCCGGACCCTCGAGCATCTCCACACCGGCAATGCCTTGCACCGCGCGCTGGAACGGGGCGAGTTCGAGCTGCACTACCAGCCGATCCTGGAGCTCGAGACCGGACGGGTCGTCGGCTTCGAAGCGCTTGTCCGCTGGCGTCACCCGGAGCGCGGCCTCGTGATGCCCATCGAGTTCATCGGCCTCGCCGAGGAGACCGGCCTCATCGTCCCGATCGGCGCCTGGGTCTTGGAGACCGCGTGCATCCAGGTCGCCCGGTGGCAAGCCGCTCGTCCCGACGATCGGCCCCTCTCGATCAGCGCGAACGTCTCCCCCCGCCAGCTCGCCGAGCCGTCCTTTCCCGAGCAGATCGAGCGGGTGCTCGCGCACAGCGGCATCCGGCCCGGGACCCTGTGGCTCGAGATCACCGAGACGACGCTGATGCACGACACCGAATCGGCGAGCAGCGCCCTGCGCGCGCTCCGAACCCAAGGCATCCACCTGGCGGTGGACGACTTCGGGACCGGCTACTCCTCCCTCAGTCACCTGAAACGGTTCCCGATCGAGGCGCTCAAGATCGACCAGAGCTTCATCCGGGGCCTCGCCGACAACGCCGAAGACGCCGCGATCGTCACCGCGGTGATCAGCCTCGCCCACGCCCTCGGCCTGAGCTCGACGGCCGAAGGGGTCGAGACCCCGGAGCAGCTCGCCGCGCTCCGCACGCTCGGCTGTGAACTCGCGCAGGGTCATCTGTTCGCCAAGCCCCAACCCGCCGCCCTCGCCGGCGAGCTGCACAACTGGTCACTGCTGTCCACCTGACCGCGCCGGCGGGCCAACCCCGTCGGGAGCCCAGTCGTCTCAGGTTGCGAGCGGCGCGACCCGGCTGGTCGCGCTGCGGATGATCGTCGGCCCCGTCGGGAGCTCCGCGCCGAGGTTCTGGAAGTTGAAGCCCAGAACCGCTCGCCCAACCTGAACCGCGACCAAGTCGTCGTACAGCGTCTCCTGCTGACCCTGGGCCGAGATCGTCAGGGTGAGGCTGTACCCGACCTCGGCGTCCCCGAGGCCCGCCAAGTTGGTCAACGGCGCGACGCTGATCGTCCCGGTGAGTCCGTTGAGCGATCCTTTGACGGCCCGTTGGAGTGCTTGCGTGAAGCACGTCGGGACGCTGGATCCCCGGTACGCCGCCAGATAGCCGTCCGCCGCGGCCACGTCCTTGAACGCGTACGCCGTGTTCGCCACCATCGTGGTTTGGGTGCTCGACGTCGGGTCCGAGAACGCCTGCGACATCCGATGCGGGACGGTGAGCGACGCCGCGTTCACCACCGTGGCCAGCTGCTTGCAGGCAGTGATGCCCTTGAGCTGCGCCGCGGTTCCGGCGCCTTGCTTGTGCGCGGCCCAACCCGGCGGCACGTCGCTGCGCTGGATGACGCCCGCGGCGAGGATGGCGCGATCGCGCGCCGACAGCGGCTTCGCCGCCGCGGCGACCGGATACTCGGCGGCGAGCGCGAGGACGAGGGCGACGACGACCGTAAACGCGGCCCGGCCACCCGCTCGCCTCACGCGGTGGCCCCTCGGGATCGGGTTGCGGTCGCCCCCGCTTCAGTGCTGACCATGGCCTGTGAGCCTAACGAGCGCCTCACCACGAGCTCTCGCCGAGCGTCGGCCGCGAATGGGGAGCCGGAACGGGGCGACGCGACCGGCTCCCGATACCGTGACGTCATGGGCGGGATCGCGACCTCGGACCCGGTGCGCCGCGAATCGGTGGCGTCGCGACGGATACCGGTTGGGGACGGGTGGGCGTCGTATGTCGACGTCGGCACCGGTCGAACGGTCGTCTTCCTGCACGGTTGGGGGGCTGGCCACCACGCGTACCTTCGGTCGGTGCGACGCCTGGCCTCGACCGGCGTGCGCGTCCTCGCGCCCGCGCTTCCCGGCTTTAGTGGCACCACCCCACTGCCCTCGGAGCACGCATCGCTCCGTGGCTACGCCGACTGGGTGGTGGCATTCCTCGACGCGCTCGACATCGAGGAGTCCGTCGTCGTCGTCGGGCATTCCTTCGGTGGCGGCGTCGCGATCACCGCCGCGCACGAGCATCCGGCCCGGATCGGCGGGCTGGTACTCGTGAACTCCATCGGCGGAGGGGCCTGGACCGGCGAGGGCGAGCTCATCCGACCGATGGCGGAGCGACCACTCTGGGACTGGGGCCTGCATCTCGCTCGGGACTTCCGGACACCGGCGCAGCTGTCTCGGGTCCTGCCCGTCGTGATCGGCGCGGTGGTCCCCAACCTCGTCGCCGAGCCGCGCGCGTTCATCCGGTCGGCACGCCTGGCCCGCGACGCCGACCTGACCGGTGAGCTCAACGTGCTCCGACGGCGCGGCCTTCCCGTCGTCGTGGTCTGGGGGCGGCGCGACGGGGTCGTCACCGACGCCTCGTTCCGAGCCCTGTGCTCGGCCCTTGGCAACCCTGACCCGATCACGGTCGCGGGCGGCCACAACTGGCTGCTGGTCGACCCGGACCGGTTCGGCGAGGTGATGACGAACGTCGTCGAAGTCGCCCGGCGGGCGCGGTGGCTCGAACCGGTCGGACCACTGCGACGAACCTGGCGACGCGTCGCTCGCCACCGCCGCCGATGAGCTCGCGGCCGCTGCGGGTCATCCAGTGGGGCACCGGCAACGCCGGCCGGCACGCGCTCCGGGCCATCATCGGCCGCCCCGACCTGGAGCTCGTCGGTGTCCACGCGTACGCGCCCGACAAGATCGGCCGCGACGCCTCGGAGCTGTGCGGTCTCGACGAGCCCACCCGCGTGATCGCGACCGCCGACGTCGACGAGCTCCTCGCCTCCGGCGCCGACTGTGTGTCGTACATGGCCCAGGGCGAGACCAGGATCGGCGAGACCGTCGACGACCTCACCCGCATCCTGACCGCGGGGATGAACATCGTGAACACCGCGCTCGTGTTCCTCGTGTACCCCCCGTCGATGCCCCGGGGACTGCGCGCCACCCTCGAGGCCGCGTGCGCCGAAGGCCACTCGTCGCTCTTCACCTCGGGACTCGACCCCGGATGGTCCGGAGACGTGCTCCCACTGGCGCTGGCGTGTGCCTGCGAGACCGTCGACTCGATCCGGGTCACGGAGATGATGGACTACTCGACGTACGAGGATCCCGGCTTCACCGGTGTGTTCTTCGGTTACGGCCGGCCCCTCGACGACGACGCGCCGCTGTTCACCCCCGGCGCGATCGCCGGCGGGTGGGGCGGCATGGTGCACCTCGTCGCCGACGCGCTCGGGTGGACGATCGAGGAGCTGCGCGAAGAACACGAGCGGCTCCCCGCGCCCGACACGTTCGACACCGCGATGGGCCGCATCGAGGCGGGAACGTGCGCCGGCGTCCGCTTCGAGCTCCAGGGCATCGTCGCCGGCCGCCCGGTGGTCACCGCGGCGCACGTCAACCGGCTCCGGGCCGACATCGGGCCCGACTGGCCCGCCTTGTCAGACGGCCGATCGGGATACCGGATCGAGGTGCGCGGCTCCCCGTCGTACACCTGCGAGATCGCGCCCGAGGGTCGAAGCGGAGACCACAACGAGGCCGGGATCATCGGGTCCGCGATGCGGGTCGTGAACGCGATCCCCGCGGTGTGCGCCGCCGCGCCCGGACTGGTCACCCCGCTCGACTTGCCGCTCTTTACCGGCCGGGGCGCGGTCCCGAACGCCGAGGCCTGACCCCCGCGGGGCGTACTGCCACTCGAACCGTCGATCCTGACCGGCCCCACAGGGTCGGATCAGTCGGTCCCGGCGTGGAGGGTCCGCATCACCCAACCCCGGGTTCGCACGGTCTCGATCTCAAGACCCACGGGGGCGATGCGGCGCCGGAGCTTCACGATGTGCATGTCGAGCGTCTTGGGTTGCACACCGTGGACGGGCCAGACCGAGCGTGCGAGGTCGTCGCGACTCACGACCTGATCAAGATGATCGAGGAAGCAGCGGGTGAGCTGTGCCTCTCTGGGCGACAGCGCCAACGTCTCGCCGCCGCAACGCAACACCTCCAGTCGATCCCGTGGAGCGTCCCGGATTCACGATCCGCGGGCACCGAGCGCAACTGGCGCGGCTGCATGAGGAGGTCTGCCGCGGCGGTTCCATTCAGATCCGACAACCTCGCTTCTGGGTGCACGCGACGAAACCCGCGTAACGGGCACTCGTCGGTCCGCCGCTCGAGCGGGAGCCCGGGACCCGCAAACTTGTAATGGGAACCGTTCTCAAATAACCTCCGAGGAGTGGCTCACCGACCCCGCCCCCAGCCCCCGTCGACGTCCCG
>DAIMHT010000032.1:2174-11901 GCA_036723155.1 Actinomycetota bacterium | reverse complement strand
TTGAGGTACAGGTGCGCGTCGTGCTCCCAGGTGAATCCGATGCCGCCGAGGATCTGGATGCAGTCCTTGGCGTTGGTGAACGCGGCGTCGAGGGCCAGGGACACGGCGGACGCCGCGGTGAGATCGCCGGCGTCGGGCTCCGACGCGGCTCGGGCGGCATCCCAGGTCGCGGCTCGGGCGAGCTCAACTCGTCCGAGCATGTCGGCGCACTTGTGCTTGACCCCTTGGAACTGACCCACCGGTCGCCCGAACTGGACCCTGACGCTGGCGTGCTCGGCCGCGGTCGTCACGCACCACTGGGCGACACCGACGGCTTCGGCCGCGACGAGCACCGCCGCGAGCTGGCGGGCCGTGTCGGTCTCGAGCCCGCTGAGGACACGATCGGCGGGGACGGCGAGGTCCCGGACGGTCACCTCGGCGACGCGGCGGGTCGCGTCGACGCTGGGCAGCTCGCGCACGTCGGTGTCAGCGGCGTCGAGCGCGCACCAGACGTCGCGTCCCGCGACGCGGACCGGGACGACGAGGAGGTCGGCGAGGTGGGCGCCGAGCACCGGGCGGAGCGTTCCGCTCACGTGGACCCCGTCGGCGGTCTCGTCGCCGAGCAAGCTGCCGTCGGCCTCGAGGGCCGCGGCGCCGATGCGCTCGCCGGCGGTGAGGCCGGGGAGCAGGGCTTTGGCGAGGGGCTCGCTGCCTCCCGCTTGGATCAGCGCCGCCGCGAGGGCGGTCGGGAGGATGGGGCCGGGCGCCACCACGCGGCCGAGCTCCTCGAGGACGACGACGAGCTCGGGCAGGCCGAACCCGGAGCCGCCGTAGGCGTCGTCGACGTGGAGTCCGAGCCAGCCTTGGTGCGCGAGCTCGTCCCAGAAGGGCGGGCGGGTCTCGGTGGCGGCCTCGAGCAACGCCCGCGGCACGCTCGGCGGGCAGTGGCGCTCGCACCAGCCGCGGACGGCGTCGTGGAGCGCGAGATGGTCCTCGGAGACGCCGATCGGCACGCGGTGATCCTAGGAACTGACTGACGGTCGCGTCAGGTTCGCGCCGGGCGACGCCGACGTTGGCGGCCAGGGAGGGTCACGTCAGGCGTTCGTCGCCCCGCCAGATCGCGATGGCCTGGGTCGGACAGCCTTGTCCGGCGAGGATGATCTTGTCGTCGTCGTCACCCTCGGGATTGGTCACGAACGCGACGCCGTCGTCACCGAGGTCGAAGGTCTCGGGAGCCCAGAACGAGCAGTTGCCCGAGCCCATGCATTTCGCGGTGTCGATCTCGATCCGTAGCACTCAGACCGGGGCTGGCTCGGTGGCGTCGAACCGCACCGGGAGGGACGTGGGTGACCGGAACGTCTCGCCGTGGATGTGCGCGTCGTCGCGTGCCGCGGCGTCGGGGTCGAGACCGAGGTGGTGGCAGCGGTCGAGCAGCCGGTTGACCGCGGCGCGCATCTCCATGCGGGCCAGGTGCATGCCGAGGCACATGTGGGGTCCGACACCGAACGAGATGACCGGCTGGGGGGTGCGGAAGAGGTCGAACTCCTCGGCGTGATCCCACCGGCGCTCGTCGCGGTTCGCGGATCCGATGTTCGGGATGACCTGCGCGCCGGCGGGGATCTCGGTCCCGGCGATCTCGGTGTCGTGTCGGGCGACACGCGACGTGATGAGCAGCGGCGGCTCCCAGCGGATCGCCTCTTCGACCGCGCCGGTCAGCGCGGCGCGGTCGGCGCGGACCGCGTCGAGCTGGCTCGGGTCGGCGAGGAGGCCGAAGAGGAGGTTGCCGGTGGCGCGGTAGGTCGTCTCGGCACCGGCGGGGAGGAGGAGCCGCAGGAAGGAGAAGATCTCCTCGTCGCCCAGGCGCTCGCCGTCGAGCTCGGTCGCCGCGAGCTCGCTGATGAGGTCATCGCGGGGCGCGGACCGGCGCTCCTCGAGCAAACGCTCGAGGTAGGTGCGGAGCTCCTGGGAGGCTCGGACGCCGTCCATGGGCCGGGCCGCGACGCTGATGATGGCCCCGGCCCAACGGTGGAACTGCTCGTGGTCCTCGCGGGGAAGACCGAGGATCTCGCCGATGACCTGCACCGGGTAGCGGTAGGTGAGCTCCCGCACCAGCTCGGCGTCGCCGCGTTCGATGAACCCGTCGATCATCTCGTCGACGATCGGCACGACGAGGTCGTCCTCGAGGTGCGCGAGGGTCTTGTGGCGGAAGGCCTGCGCGACGAGGGCCCGCAGACGCTTGTGCTCCGGCTCGTCCATGCCCACGAGCGGATAGGGACCCATGACCGCGGACATCCCGGCGCGGATGCTCTCCGAGGAGAACGTCTCGTTGTCGCGGAGCACCGCGGCGCAGTCGTCGTACCGGTAGACCTCGTAGCCGTCGACGGCCTCGCCGGCCGCGCCCCACGCCGCCCGGACCGCGACCGGGGTCTCGCGGCGACGGCGCGCCAGTTCAGGATGGGGGTCTCGCACGTCACGCGTGTCGGCCGCGAACTGCTCCATCGGGTCCCACTCGGTCAGTGGGCGCGCGGTCGAGGTCACCGAACGAGCCTATGCCGCCGCGTCGCGGAACCGCTCGTACCGTGCCGCGACCGGCTCGACCCAGGTCCGGTCGGGTTCGAACCGGCGACCGACCCGGGCCCATCGTCGGCCTTCGGTCATCGCGGTCGGTTCCTCGAGCCCGGCCGCGATTCGGGCGAGCCACGCGGAGCCGAGCGCGCCGCCTTCGGGGACCGCGACGCAGTCGACGGGAAGGTTCGTGGCGTCGGCGACCGCCTGGACCCAATCGTCGACGCGGGTCCCGCCTCCAGAGGCGACGAGTCGACGGGGGGTGATCCCGTGATGGTCGCGGGCGATGTCGAGGATGCGTCGCGTGACGAACCCGGACGCCTCGAACGCGGCGCGTCGGACCGCGGCCGCGTCGTGGGTGAGATCGAGGTCGAGGAGCTGCGCGCGCCGGTCCGGGTCGTCGACCGGGGACCGCTCGCCGCGCGGGTACGGCACCCAGACCGGCACCCGGCGAGGATCGACCGGTCCGCTCGGTGCGCCGAGGAGACCGGAGGCCCAGTTGCAGAACAGGCCCCCCGCGTTGCTCGGGCCGCCCACCAGCATCTTGCCGGCCGCGGTATGCGGGAGCAGGTAGAGGCCGGGGGCGTCATCGGTCTTGTTCGTGACGGCCCACACGATCAGGGTCGTGCCGAGGAGGACGAGCACGTCGCCGTCGTTGTCGGCCCCCGCGACGAGCTGTTCGGCGAGCGCGTCGATGCACCCCGACGCGAGGGGCGGGCCGTCGCCGTCCACCCGTTGGGCTTCCCATCCGGTCGGCACGAGGCGGGGGAACTGGTCGGGCCGGGCACCCACCTCGGCGGCCACCGCGGGGTCCCAGGTCTGCCAGTCGAACAGCGGAAACGCGGTCGCGGCGGTGGACGTGTCGAGGATCGCTTCGCCGCTGAGCTCATGGTTCGCGACGGCCTGGGCCGGCCAGTACCCGGCCGCGTCGGGTTGGGCCGCGACGAGCCACCGCAGGAACGTGAGCAGCTCATGCGTCTCGACCGGGTTCCCGCGCGCTTCCGTTCGACCCCGCTCGTCGCCGTAGAGCAGGCCGGGCTGGACGGGGATGCCGTCACCGTCGACGGCGGTCAGCGACGGGACCATCGCCGCGACGCTCACCCCGCGCACGTCGAGCGGCCCCAGTTCGGTCAAGGCTTGCCGGGGACCGCGTCGCCAGGCGTCGGCGGCGTCGTGCTCGAAGCCGCCCGGCGTCGGGACTCGGAACGCGTGCGGCACCCGGGCGCTGGCGATCACGGTGCCGTCCTCGTCGGCCGCGATGGCCTTGACCGAGGACGTCCCGATGTCGATCCCGACCGTGACCGGCGGACTCACGGGGTGGCTCGCAGGAGGTCGAGCACCTCGTCGTGGACGATCCCGTTCGTCGTGACGCACGGCGCACCATCGGCCCAGCCGTGACCGGTCAAGTCACTGACGCGCCCGCCGGCCTCCTCGACGATGGGTCGCAGCGCCGCGATGTCCCACACGCCGAGGGTCGGCTCCACCATGACGTCCACCGCCCCTTCGGCGACGAGCGCGTGACCCCAGAAGTCGGCGAAGCCGACGGCCCGCCAGCAGCGCTGGGCTAGCGACCGGTAGGCGTCGCCCAGACCGGCCTGGTCGAAGTACCGCTCGCTGGGGCCGCAGACGTGGGCGTCGTCGACCCGCTCGATGCGGGACACCTCGATCCGATCGCCGTTCGCGTAGGCGCCACCCCCTCGTCGAGCCCACCAGCGTCGCCCGAGCGCGGGTGCGGACGCCGCGCCGACGACGAGCTCTCCGTCAACCTCGAGTGCGACGAGCGTCGCCCAGACCGGCACCCCCCGCACGAAGCTCTTGGTGCCGTCGATCGGGTCGACGATCCAGCGCCGCCGCGAGTCGCCGACGAGCCCGAACTCCTCCCCGAGCATGGCGTCGCCGGGCCGGCTCGCCCCGAGTCGATCGTGGATCATCGACTCGACGGCCCGGTCGGCCTCGGTGACCGGGGTGTGGTCAGGCTTGGTCTCGACCTGCAGGTCGTGGGCACCGAAGTGGCGCGTCGTCAGGCCGTCGGCCTCATCGCACAGCGCGAGCGCGAGCGCCAGGTCGGCGTCGAGGTCGGAGCTGGTCAGCGGACAGTCCTGCCTCGTCGGGAACGGAAGCGTGCTCGAAGACGGAGCGTGACGCCCGGCCTACGCGGCCGGGACCTCGAGGACCGTGGCCGAGCCCATCCCGCCACCGGCGCACATGCTCGCCACCCCGTACCCGCCGCCGCGGCGGCCGAGCTCGTAGAGCAGCGTCGTGATCATGCGCGCACCGGTGCACGCCACCGGGTGACCGAGACTGCAGCCGCTCCCATTGACGTTCACGATCTCGTGGTCGAAGCCCAGGATCCGACTCGACGCGACGGCCATCGACGCGAAGGCCTCGTTGATCTCGACCAGCGAGATGTCGTCAACGGTGAGGCCCGCTCGGTGCAGCGCCTTCGGGATCGCCACCGTCGGGCCGAGACCGGTGTCGGCGGGGGGCACACCGGCGGAGGCCCAGGACCGGATGACCGCCAGGGGCTGGAGTCCGTGCGCGGCGGCGTAGTCACCGTCGCAGACGACGACGGCGCAGGAGCCGTCGTTGAGCCCCGAGGCGTTCCCGGCGGTGATGGAGAAGCCGGGGATCTCGGGGTGCAAGGGCGGGAGCTGCGCCAGCTTCTCGGGAGTCGTGTCGCGGCGCGGATGCTCATCGGTGTCGAAGATCCGCGTCTCGCCCCGTCCCGCCGGTACCTCGACGGCGAAGATCTCGTCGCGCAGCCGACCGTCGTCGATGGCCGCGATCGCCCGTCGATGGGAGTGGTACGCCCAGTCGTCCATCTCCTCGCGGGTCACGTTGGCACGCTGCGCGGTGTTCCAGCCCACGGTGAGCGACATGTCCATCGCCGGCGCGTCGGGCGTCTCGGGGTGGCTCGGCGAGAGCCAGGGTTGGATCCCGGCGTACCCGCCCGGCAGCTTGCGGAACACCTGGGGCGACTGGGTGATGCTCTCGGTCCCGCCCGCGATGACGACCGTGTCCATGCCCGCCTTGATGTTCGCGGCCGCGGTCTGGACGGCGGCCATGCCGGACGCGCAGTGTCGGTTGTGGGCCATCCCCGGGACGTCGGTGAGACCGAGCTCCACCGCCACGTAGCGGGCGATGTCGCCCCCACCTTGGAGCACCTCGCCGAGCACGATGTCGTCGAGGTCGTCGGTGGGGATCCCCGACCGTTTCAGCGCTTCCTCCACCGCGATCCGACCGAGATCAAAGGCGCTGAAACCGGCCAGCGACCCTCGCCGGGCGGTCCCGATCGCGGTGCGGGCGGCAGCCACGATGACGGCGTCTCCCACGGTGATGCTCCTCATCCTTGTCGGCCCCACGTTGCGCAACGCGGGCCACAACCGTTGTGGGGCACCCTACCCTGACGTTGCCGTCAGGTCCCTCGGCTACGTTCGCGCCCGTGCCGGACTGGGGCGAGCTGCAGGTCGATCAGCTGCGGTTCATGGCCCGCGAGCGGCCCGACGCGCTGGCGTACCGGAACCTCGACGCCGGCACCGCGATCACCTTCGGCGACTGGGACCGGGACTCGAACGCGCTCGCTCGGGGCCTGGTCGACTTGGGTGTCGGAAAAGGGGACCGGGTCTCGATCTACCTGCCGAGCAACGCGGTGCTGCGCTGGATCGTCGCCTACGCCGCGATCCACAAGGCCGGGGCGGTCGTGGTCCCCACGAACACCCGCTTGACGGAGCCCGAGCTGGCCTCGATCCTCGGCCACGCCGAGGTGTCGGCGATCCTCACCGACGAGTCGCTGCTCGACGGCGCTCGGACGATCCGCTCCGACGTCGCCTCGCTCGGCCCGGTGGTCAGCGCCGGTCCGACCGATGGCGACGACGTTGTGGCATGGGACACCGTGCCGGCCGACGACGCGAGCGAGTTCCAAGTCGACGTCGATGTCTCCGACCTGGCCGACGTGATGTACACGTCCGGGACGACCGGGCTGCCCAAGGGCATCGCGGTGCGGCACGGCAACCTCGCCATGATCCCGAACCTCGAGCCGACGTGGACCGGCGAGGGCTGGATCCACGGGGCACCGATGTTCACGTTCGCCGGCATCGCGTTCATCTACAACCCCATGAAGATGGGACTGGTCGGCTGGTATCAGCCCCGCTTCGACGCCGGCCGCTGGCTCGAGTACGTCGAACGGGAACGGCCGGCGTGGTGCATGCTCGTCCCTGCGTACGCGGAGCTGATCGTCGCGCACCCCGAGTTCACGAGCCGAGACCTCTCCAGCCTCCGATCGGTGTCGATCGGCAGCGCGCCGCTCGCGCCGCAGACCCAGCTCACCTTGATCGAGCGGCTCCCCGACGCGACCGTCGGGAACTCGTACGGCATGACCGAGGCCGGACCGGCGTACATCGTGATGCCGAAAGAGGAGATCAGCAACCGGATCGGGTCGGTCGGCAAGCCCTTCGGGCCGATGGAGATCAAGATCGTCGGTGAGGACGACGCCGAGGTGCCGGCCCGGGAGGTCGGGGAGCTCCTGTTGCGCATGAGCGGCAAGCAACGCGAGTACTACAAGGACGACGAAGCCACCGCGGCCACGTGGACCACCGACGGCTGGCTGCGGAGCGGTGATCTCGCCTACCTAGACGAGGACGGCTACCTCTATATCTGCGGCCGCAAGAAGGACATGATCATCCGGGGTGGCAACAACATCTACGCCACCGACGTCGAAGCGGTCCTCCTCGAGCACCCAGACGTGCAGGAGGCCGCGGTCACGGGCGTTCCCCACCGGGTGCTGGGCGAAGACGTCGCGGCGTGGGTCGTGCCCCGCGCCGGCGGCGAGCTCGACCGCGACCAGCTCCTCGCCTTCGTCGCCGAGCGCCTCGCCGACTACAAGCGGCCCCGGCAGCTGCACGTCGTCGATGACCTCCCGCGCAACGCTACCGGCAAGGTCGTGAAGCATCGGCTCGAGGTGCCACCGTCACCCTGAGTCCCCGCGGCGGGTTGCGCACGCCAGGTCGCGACGGCGCTCGACTAGCGTCGCCCATCCGAAGGAGGCAGGTCGTTGGCACTCACCGAGCTCAAGGGTCAAACCGGCGGGACGCAGCGGGTCGTGATCGAGCGCGGACCGGTTCGGGTCTTCGCCGAGGCGCTCGGCGACACCGACGACGCCTACCAGCAGGACGCCGCACCGGTGCCGCCCACATTTCCGTTCGTCATGTCGTACTGGGGGTCGCTCGGCACCGGCGGCGCGGCGGGCCTGCCGATCGAGAAGCTGCGCGGCCCGGGCCGCGCCATCCTCCACGGCGAGCAGGCCTTCGAGTACCACCGGTGGCCCGAGGTCGGCGACGTCCTCGAGGGCACGACGACGATCACCGACGTCTACGAGAAGGACCGCTCGAACGGCGGGAAGCTCGAGTTCTACGTCACCGAGACCGCGTGGCGAGACGCGACCACCCACGACCCGGTGGTGACGGCCATCTTCACCCTCGTCATCAACGTTCGCCCGCCGCAATCCAGCTGACCGCGGCGAGCCGGGGCTCGCTCCGTGAACCCGGTCAGGGGCGCAGCAGGAGCTCGACGTTGTCGCAGAAGAGGCCCCGGTCGGCGGCGGGATCGCAGCGCGCGGCCCGGTAGTCACCGAGGGGATCGGCGGTGCCCTCGGAGTGGGGCCAGTCGCTGCAGGCCATGAACACGTCGCCGGCGTCGCGGGCGAGACGTCCGGGGCGCTCGTAGGAGAACGCGGCGATCCGCACCTGGCGCTGCACGTACTCACTCGGGCGGAGCGCGAGGTCGTGCAACGCGGTGCCGTTGAGGCGCCGGGTGAAGTCGTGACCACCGTCCAAGAACATGAGGAACATCGGCAGCCAGACCGCCGAGAGCTCCATCACACCGATCCGCAGGTCGGGATGACGCTCGAGGACGCCGTTAAGAACGAGGTCGGCGATCGCCACTGCCGCCGGCACCCACAAGAACACGGACGTGAACACCGGCAGCGCCTGGTCCGGGTCGGAGTCGTACCAGGCATCACCGAACGGCCGGGTCTGGTTCGCGATGTGGAACACCGGCGTGATCCCGTGCTCGAGGAACGCACGCCACGCCCGATCGAAGACCGGGTCCGAGAGCGCCCGCCCGTCCACGAGCCCGGGCGCGACCATCGCGGCCCGGACGCCGCCCGCGCCGAGCGCGCCCAGCTCCTGGTCGAGCCAGTCGAGGTCGCGCAGGGTGACATGACCGACGGGGTGCAGCCGGCCCGCTCCTGCTTGAGCGACCTGCACCGCCCACCGGTTCCACGCCCGCAGGTTGGCGAGCGTCGCGGGGAGGTCCGCGGCGAGCTCGCGCTCCCACAGGAGCCCGTAGTTCGGGAAGCACACCGCGGCGTCGACGCCGAGCTGGTCGAGGCGGGCCAGCCGGGCTGTCGGCTCCCAGAAGTCGGCGGGCAGCGCCTCGTCGTAGCGCCGGCGGGGCGGCTCACCGGCTCGGGCCCGGCGCTGCTGGTCGCCGACGTCGTCGGGTTCGCCGGGGATCGTGACGTGGGCCAAGCCGAGCCGCTGGCCCTGCCACTGCAACCACGCGTTGCCGGCCTCGTCGTCGACGATCGCCAGCATGCGGTCCCGGTCCCCGGGATCGCCGTACTCGGCCCACAGGGTGCGGGGCTCGAAGAGATGCTGGTCGGCGTCGACGACGGTCATGCCTCCATGGTGCCACCCGGTGACAGGCGTCTCAGGGGCGTGCGAACATGCGCCCGTGGCGGTCTTCAATCACCTCGGGCAGTGCGTCGCGGACCTGACGCGGTCCCGACGCTTCTACGAGGAGGTGCTCGGGTTCGAGTTCTGGCGTGAGATCGAGCCGCCGGACTCGCCGTCCGACCAGCTGTTGCGGCTCCCCCCACCGATCGGGATGACGGCCTGCTACCTCCAACGAGACGGGCTGGTGCTCGAGCTGCTGTATTTCGCCGGGGCCGGAGCGAAGCCCGGACCCGCGTCCGCGCGGAGCATGAACGAGCTGGGTCTCACTCACATCTCGGTGTCCGTCGACGATCTCGAGGCGACGTGTCGCGCGGTGAAGGCACACGGGGGTGACGTGCTCGACGACACGAACATCGGGGCCGCGGTGTTCGTCCGTGATCCGGACGGCCAGCTCATCGAGCTGCTCCCCATGGCCTACCGGGCGTCGGTGGAGCCTTGACGTCGGATTC
>DAIMHT010000032.1:0-2074 GCA_036723155.1 Actinomycetota bacterium | reverse complement strand
CAGAGCCCCGACGAGCTGGCCTTTGTCGTCGACGACCTCGATCCCCGGGTCGTGATCTGGCAGCACGACGAGGTCGGCGCGTCGATCGACGACGCCCGCCGCCAGATGGCCGTGTCGCCCCAGTGGGTCCGCCACGACGACGACGCCCCCGACAGCTACGAGGCGTGGCGCGACGCAGGCTCGACCGAGGACCGTGCAGACCCGGTCAGCCCCGAGGGGCCGCTCCTCATCGTGTACACCGCGGCGTTCGGCGGTCGACCGAACGGCGCCATGCTCAGCCACACCGCCTGCATCAGCCAGGGGCTCGTATACGGCCACTTCACGGTCACGTCCGCCGCGGACGTGTACCTCAACAGCGGCCCGCTCTTTCACCTCGGGACGCTCATGCACCTCCTCGCCACCTTCGTCGCCGGTGGGACGAACGTGTTCGTGCCCCGGGTCGACGCGTCGCTGCTCTGCGCGGTCATCGAGCGGGAGCGCTGCACCGGCGCGTTCGTCGTCGGGCCGATGTTCGAGCAGCTGGTCGCGGCCAACCACGATGGTCGGTACGACCTGTCGAGCCTGCGGAGCCCGCAGGGCCGACCCGACTGGGATGCCATGACCAGCCCCGACCCGAGCCCGTGGGCGGCTCGACCGGGCGGCTACGGGCAGACCGAGGCGGTCGGGATGATGACGTTCAACTGCCTGGGCCCGGACGCCGACGGGACCCACGGCCGCCCGTCGCCATTGGTGCAGATCCGGGTGGTCGACGACACCGACCGGGAGGTCGAGAGCGGTGAGGTCGGCGAGATCGTCGCCCGAGGACCCACGATCATGTGCGGGTACTGGAACCGTCCCGAGGAGAACGCCCGGCGCCACCGCGACGGATGGCATCACACCCATGACCTCGGACGGCGCGAAGCCGACGGCTCGCTGACGTTCATCGGACCGAAGACCCGCATGATCAAGTCCGCGGCCGAGAACATCTATCCGGCTGAGGTCGAGCGCTGCGTGTCGTCCCACCCGTCCGTGGCCGAGTGTGCGGTGATCGGGGTCCCCGATCCCCGGTGGGTCCAGAGCGTCAAGGCCATCGTCGTCCTGCGCGACGCTGAGACCGTGACCGCGGACGAGCTCGTCGAGCACTGCCGGACCCAGATCGCGCCCTACAAGAAGCCACGGTCGATCGAGTTCGTCGAGTCGCTCCCCCGAGCCGGGTTCGTCGTCGATTACGACGCCCTCGACGCGCGCTTCGGAGGCGGCAACTATCCCGGCGGAAGCACCCGCAGCGCATGAGCGGACCAGTGCGAAGCGGCTCTTACCGGCGACGGATCCGGGTCGTGATCGACGCGCCGGGCTCGGTCGCCGGTGGCCTCGAGGACGACTTCCACTACTTCCAGGTCCAGGTCCGCCACGACGAGGAGCACGTCACCGCGGTCGAGGCCACCTCGAAGCGCTGGCCCTGGACGACGTGCCCCGGCGCCGCGGAGCCGCTGCGAGCCCTCGCCGGCATGCCGTTGTCCCGCCGGTGCCTCGCGGTCGGGGACTGGGCCGACCCGCGCCAGAACTGCACCCACATGTTCGACCTCGCGGGGCTCGCGGTCGCGCACGCAGCCCGAGGCGGGCCGGTGGGCACCACCCGCCAGTACGACGTGGCGATCCCCTTCGGAGCCCAGGGTGGGCAGCGAACCGCGGTCCAGCTGTGGCGCGACGGCGAGTCGACGTTGACCTGGACCCTCGAGGGGATGACGTGCGTCGACCCGCCCCCGTACGCGGACGTGCGCTGGCGAGGCGGGTTCCTCCGCTGGGCCGACGAGACGCTCGACCCCGACACCGCGGAGGCAGCGATCGTGTTGCGGCGCGCCTGCGACATCGGCATGGGCCGAGGCATGGACCTCGACGCGATTCCGAGGGCCGTCGACATCCTCGACACCCAAGGTCGGATCTGTCACACCATGCAGCCCGGCGTCGTCGAGATGGCGCAGCGCAACCGGGGCACGACCCGCGACTACGACGGCCGCGTCGACGAGCTGCTCGCCGACGGTCCGTAGCGTCAGGACAGCCGCATCTCCGTCGCGAAGCGGCGCATCCCCTCCAC
>DAIMHT010000031.1:0-11929 GCA_036723155.1 Actinomycetota bacterium | reverse complement strand
CCCGAGTCGAGCTCGTCGAGGATGGCGATCTTGGGGTGCAGCAGCGCGAGCTGCATGGTCTCCATGCGCTTCTGCTCCCCCCCGGAGAACTCGTCGTTGACACCTCGGGTGAGGAACTCATCCGCGATGGCGAGGCGACCCGCTTCGGTGCGCACTCGGGAGTCGAGGTCGTCGGTGGGCTCACCGCGAGCGGACGCCGCGGCACCGAGGAGCGCCCCGACGGTGACGCCGGGGACGGCGATCGGGTACTGCATGGCGAGGAACAAGCCGAGCTCGGCTCGACGCCAGGTCGGCAGCCCGAGCAGGTCGGTCCCGTCGAGGGTGACGGAGCCCGCGGTGACCTCGTAGTCGGATCGGCCCATCAAGACGTGGGACAACGTGGACTTCCCCGACCCGTTGGGACCCATGAGGGCATGCACCTCGCCGGAGGCGACGTCGAGATCGACGCCGCGCAGCACCTCGACCCCGTTGACGGAGGCGTGGAGGTCACGGACCGCGAGCCGGCTCGTCATGGGAGCTCCACGTAGACGTCGTCGCCATCAACGCGCACGGTGAAGACGGGGACGGGCTTGGTGGCGGGCAGGCTGAGGGGCTCACCAGTGTCGAGGGAGAACGTCGACCCGTGCTTGGGGCACTCGATCTCGCGTTCGTCGACCCACACCTCGCCTTCGGAGAGCGAGTAGTCGGCGTGGGAGCAGCGGTCGCCGATCACGTACCAGTCGTCGGGGGCACCGTCGGTCTTGGAGGGGATGCGCACCACCGCGAGCCGGCAGCCGTCGACCTCGACGCGGCGGGCCGCGCCCGGTTCGACGTCATCGACGGCACAGACCCGGACCTCAGCCATGGAGCCGACCGACCTTGGCCTCGACGGTGCGTCGGAGCGCCCCGGCGAGCGACGGGACCGGAAGCCGGTTGAGGACGTCGTCGAAGAAGCCGAGGACGATCAGCCGTTCGGCCTCCTCGGGGGGGATGCCGCGCGATTCGAGGTAGTAGAGCTGGTCGTCGTCGATGGGGCCGACGGCGCTGGCGTGGGAGCAGCGAACGTCGTTGGCCTCAATCTCGAGGTTCGGGATCGATTCGGCGCCGGCGCCTTCGGTGAGGACGAGGTTGCGGTTGGTCTGGAACGCGCTCGAATGCTGCGCGTCGGTTCGGAGCCGCACCAGTCCCGAGTACACCGATCGGGCCCGGTCCTCGACCGCGCCCTTGAACAGCAGGTCGCTGCGGGTGTGGGGCGCGTCGTGATCCTGGAGGGTGCGGAAGTCCAGCATCTGGTCACCGTCGCCGAAGTAGACCGCGAGGAGGTCGCTCTCGCCGCCGGAGCCGGTGATGAGCGACTCGGTGCGCATGCGGGCGTAGTCGCCGCCGAGCGCGACGGCCGACGATCGCAGCGACGCGTCTTGTCCGACGTGGGCCCGCTGCAGACCGACCTGCCAGGTAGCGGGGCCGTGTTCCTGCACCGACACGTACCGGACGCGGGCACCGTCGCCGACGATGATCTCGATGACGATGTCGCACAGGTGCGGCTCGCCGTGGGCCGCGAACCGGTCGACGACGGTGACGTCGGCGCCTTCGCCGACGACCAGGAGCGTGTGGGGGAAGCTGGCGAGGCCGTCACCACCGGAGCGGTGCTCGAAGAACAGGGGCTCCTCGACGACGACCCCGGCCGGGACCCGAACGTAGGCGCCGCCGATGACGAAGGCGTCGTGGAGGAGCGTGAACGCGTCCGGGGACGCGTCGGAGCAGGTCCCGAGCCAGTCGGCGGCCTCAGCGTCGTCGACGTCGCGCAGGTCACCGACGACGACGCCCTTGGCGGTGAGACCGGCGTCGAGGGCGGGGACGTCGAGGGAGCGTTGCGACGGCCCGCGGGGCTCGAACCGGTCGAGGTCGAAGTCGTCGACCCGCGAGTACCGCCAGACCTCTTCGGTCGCCGATGGCCATTTCACGGTGGCGAGCCGCTCCGCGGCGGCGACGCGTCGATCCACGAGCCAGTCGTGACCTCCAAGCGCCCGGGCGGTGTCGGGCGTAAAGCCGGGCACTACCCGACGGCGCCTTCCATGTTGAGCTCGATGAGGCGGGTCAGCTCAACGGCGTACTCCATCGGGAGCGTCTTGATGATCGGCTCGATGAAGCCGTTCACGACCATCGCCGTGGCTTGCTGCTCGGTGAGGCCCCGGCTCATCAGGTAGAAGAGCTGGTCGTCCCCGACCTTCGAGACGGTGGCCTCGTGGCCGATGCGGGCGTCCTTCTCGTCGATCTCCATGTACGGGTAGGTGTCGGAGCGGCTCTCGTCGTCGAGGATGAGCGCGTCGCAGCGCACATGACTCTTGACGTGGTGGGCGCCCTCGTCGACCTTCACCAGGCCGCGGTACGTCGTGCGCCCGCCACCCTTGGAGATCGACTTCGAGTCGATGATCGAGGTCGTCTCGGGCGCGGCGTGGGTCATCTTGGCGCCGGCGTCCTGATGCTGGCCCGGACCGGCGTAGGCGACCGACAGGACCTCACCGTGGGCCTTCGGGCCGACCATGACGACCGCCGGGTACTTCATCGTGAGCTTGGAGCCGAGGTTGCCGTCGATCCACTCGACCGTCGATTCCGTCTCGGCCCGGGCACGTTTCGTCACCAGGTTGTAGACGTTCGGGGACCAGTTCTGGATCGTGGTGTAGCGGATCCGTGAGCCCGGCTTGGCGATGAGCTCGACGACCGCGGAGTGCAGCGAGTCGGACGTGTAGACCGGCGCCGAGCAGCCCTCGACGTAATGCACCGACGAGCCTTCCTCGGCGATGATGAGGGTCCGCTCGAACTGGCCCGCGTTCTCGGAGTTGATCCGAAAGTACGCCTGGAGCGGCATCTCGACGTGCGTGCCCTCGGGGACGTACACGAAGCTGCCGCCGCTCCACACCGCCGAGTTCAACGCCGCGAACTTGTTGTCACCGGGCGGGATGACCGTGCCGAGGTATCGCTGCACGATCTCGGGGTACTCGCGCAGCGCGGTGTCCATGTCGGTGAAGATGACGCCCTGCTTGGCGAGCTCCTCACGGTTCTTGTGGTAGACGGTCTCGGACTCGTACTGGGCGGTGACACCGGCGAGGAACTTCCGTTCGGCCTCGGGGATGCCGAGCTTCTCGTACGTGGACTTGATCTCGTCGGGCAGCTCGTCCCAATCGGCGACCTGACCCTCGGTGGGCTTCAAGTAGTAGTAGATGTCGTCGAAGTCGATGTCGGGCATGTTCTTCGCGAACCAGGCCAGCATCGGCTTGCGCTCGAAGCGCTTCAAGGCGTTGAGCCGGAACTTGGTCATCCAGTCCGGCTCGGACTTGTAGCCCGAGATGTCGCGGACGACGTCCTCGTTCAGGCCCTTTTTGGGCGTGTAGACGTAGTCCGAGGTGCTGTCGGCCCAACCGAGCTTGTACTTGCCGAGATCGATGCCTGTGACGGCCATCAGAACGGGCTCCCGTCGCCGTGAGCGATCCAGGGCCGGCGGGGGGTGCCAGCCCGGGGGGTTTCCACTACGCCGATAGTAACAATCCCCGGGGGGCCGAACAATCCCGGGGCGGAGGGGTCAGGGGTGGCCGAAGAGCGCGGCGGCGCTGGCTGAGGTGAGGGGGGTGGTGGTGGAGCTCGATCCGCCGCCGAGGAGCGTCTGGGCCTGGCGGACGAGCGCCTCACCTTGGGCGATGTCGGACTGGTACGTGGCGAGGTCCCCGTTGCGCAGCGCGGTGTCCGCGTCGGTGAACTTCTGGGAAGCCTGGTTCAGCAGGTTCTGAGCCGTCGGGTTCGTGGTCCCGGGCGTTGGCGTCGTCGGGGTGGTCGGCGTGGTGGGGGTCGTCGAGGTGCCGCCGAACAGCTTGACGAGGGCGCCGCTGACGGTGGAGTCGAAGACGGGGTTCTTGCCCTGGGTGAAGACGACCACGAACCGGAACTGCGGGTAGCCCTGGGAGGAGCCTTGCTGCACGAAGATCGGCTGCACGTAGACGATGGAGTTGCCGACCGGGATGAGCTGGATGTTGCCCTTCACGATCGCGGAGCCGCCTTGGCTGAGCAGGGTGAACTGCTGGGACAGCGCCTGGTCGCTCTGGATGTTGTTCGCCACTTGGACCGGCCCGAAGACGTTGCCGCCCTGGGGCATCACGAACGCCTGGAGCTGCCCGTAGTTCGCGGGGTCGGATTTGGCGGTCATGAACGACGCCAGGCGGGTCTGCTGGTTGTTCTGCGAGACGGGCACGAACGGCTGGAGGATCAGGAAGCTCTCCCGAGTGTCGCCGGGAAGCCGGATGTAGAGGTAGTACGGATCCTGGCGGGGTGTCGTCGCGGTGATCGTGGGCGACCGTTGCGTGCCCCGGGCCGTCGTCGGGGTCACGGTGGCGCCGAGCACCGCGTTCGGGTCGGGGGAGAGCAGCCACCGCTCGGTGCCGGCGTAGAAGGCCGAGGTGTTCGTCACGTGGTACGTGGAGAAGACGTCGGACTGGAGCTTGAAGAGGTTCTCGGGGTACCGGAGGTGATCACGCAGCGCCGCCGGCATCTTCGAGAAGTCGCTGAAGAGGTCGGGGAACGCCTCCCGATACGAGCGGACCATCGGGTCCTTGGGATCGATGACGTAGAAGTGGACGGTGCCGTCGTACGCGTCGACGGTGGCCTTCACCGAGTTGCGCACGTAGTTCACGGTGTTGGAGAGCCCGCCGTCACCGCTGAAGGACTGCGAGTACGGGTACTGGTCCGAGGTCGTGTACGCGTCGAGGACCCAGGTGATCCGGCCGTTGACGACGACGGGGTAGGGGTCCGAGTCGTACTGCAGGAAGGGCGCGAGCTTCTGGACCCGGGCCTGGATGTCTCGGACCATGAGGACCTTGGAGCTGCCGGTGACCTGGCCCGAGATGAGGGGGTTGATGTCCCCGAAGCGGAGCGCGAACGCGGCTTTGCGGATGATGTTCGAGAGCTTCACGCCGTCCTTGCCGTGGTACCGGGTGGAGGCGTTGGTGTTGTTGGCCTGCGCGTAGTTGAACTCGTCCTGCTTGGCGTTCACGATCACGTACCCGCTCTGGTTCTGCCCGAAGTACAGCTGGGCGCCCTTGTCGGTGAGCGGGACGCCTTGGGTCTGAGGCGGGATGTTCGAGAGCGTGAAGGCGGGATCGCCGCTCGGGGTGGCCTGGTTCGTCGGCGAGATGATCGCCCCGTAGCCGTGCGTGTAGACGACGTGCTGGTTGACCCACGACTGGCTCGGGAGGCTGTTGCTGTTGAGGTCGCGGGCCGCGGCGAGCACCTGGGTCGTCTGGCCGTTGATGGTGTACCGGTCGATGTCGACGTTGTTGATGCTGTAGTACGGCTGGAGTCCCTGCAGCGTCTGGTACGTGGAGCGGATCACCACCGGGTCCCAGAGGCGCGCGTTCTCGATCGTGCCCCGGTTGCTGTCGACGACCGCCGGGGTGAGATTCGTCGTGTAGTTGAACCCGTTGACGTTGACGGTGTTGAGCCGGAACGCATTGCGGGTGGCGGCGATGTTGCGCCCGATGTAGGGGCGTTCCTGGGCGAGCTCGTTGGGCTTGACCCGGAAGTTCTGGATCGCGGCCGGGTAGATGGTCCCGACGACGATGGAGACGAAGCCCCACAGGCCGATGGCGATGACGGGCAGGACCCAGCCCCGACGGAAGATGTTCCACAAGAACAGGCCGGCGGCGACGATGGAGATGAAGATGAGGAGATTGAACGCGGGGAGCTGGGCTTTGACGTCGGTGTAGGTCGCGCCGTCCACGACGCCCCGGCCCGAGAGCGTCAACCCGAATCGCGAGAAGTAGTACTGGGCCGTCTTCACCAGGGCCATCACCGCGACGATGACCGAGAGGTGCGCCTTGACTTGGGGGGTGACGCGCTGCAGCGGGCTCTGGAACCGGATCCCGCCGTTGAGGTAGTGGGCGACGGCGGTGACCAACAAGACGATCACGAGGCCCGCGAAGAGCCAGTCGAGGATGAACTGGATGAAGGGGAGCTGGAAGACGTAGAAGCCGACGTCCTTGTGGAACTGCGGGTCTTTGACGCCGAAGTCGACGCGGTGGGTGAACAGGATCCAGTTCCGCCACTGCGACGAGACGCCGATGCCGGCGATCAGCGCGAAGAACACCGCCACGCCGACGCGGATCCGCCCCTGGTAGCGGCCGGCGACCTGCTGGTACCGGTTGACGAGCTCGTCCTCGGGGCTGGCGGGACCCATCGGGCGCACCTTCGGCGCCAGCCGGTCGGCGATGAGGAGGCTGGCCAGCAAGATCACGAAGAACACCGCGGTGAACACGACCGCGGGGACGACCTTGGCGCCGAGGAGCGCGCTCCAGGTCCCGCTTTGGCCCAGCGACTGGAACCACAGGTAGTCGGTGTAGAAGCCGGCGAGCCCCCGCAGGCTGAGCAGCAGGATCACGAGGATCACGGCCAGGGCGATGATCGTGGACCGCAGGCGGAACGATCGCCGTTCCATGGTCGGGACCCGCATTGGGCGGCAGCCTAGACGTGCGGCCCCGGGCTACGAACGTCGCTGGGTACGACCAGACACCGACACCCGGGATGCGCCGGGGGGTACGGCTGACCGGTCGGGAACGGTTGGCCTTTCACGGTCGGCTCGAGCGCGTTGTCGTCCGCGTCGGGGCATTGGCCGACCTCGGCCGGCACCCACCGCAGCCGGGCCCCGGACGGTGTCGCGTCGAACGCACCGCGCGCGTAGGCGGCGGCGAGGAGATCGCCGAGCAGCCCGTCGAGGTCGCGGGCTCGCCATTCCCGGTAGCGCGCGCTGATCGCAGGCCCGAGTGCCGCGTGGAGCTCACTGGTCGATTCGTAGGGTCCGTCAGCGACGACGGCGTCCATCGTCGTCATGAGGCGCTCGCGGAGGGGGGTGATGAGACCGGCGGCGAGCTCGGCGACGAGCCGTTTCGGTGCGCTCGCGGGTCGACGCCGGCGGCCGGTCATGGCCCGACCCACGGTGTACGCCTCGTCGATGGTGGGGCCGAGCACCGCCGACCAGGCCGCGTGCTGTTTCTCGGGGTCGGGGAGGAGTCGGGCCGAGGCGACGCGGCCCCGGACGCGGCGCACTGTGTCGAGGAGCTCGTTGTGCTCGTCTTGGAGCAGTCGTTTCGACCCCCGGAGCAGGCCCGCGGTGAGGGGGGCGAGCATCTCGTCGCGCTGACGGCGCGTCGCGTCGTCGGGATCGAGCGGCGGCTCGGACACGGGGGCGACGTCGGGGTCGGTGTCGGCCCCGGGTGGCTCGGGCTGGGGCGGTGGGCCCGGCGGCTCGGGTCGGCGCGGGGCGCGGGTCGGCGCGGGTCGCGGCGCGGGGGCCTGGCTGCGGGCTTCTCGGAGGCGGGCGAAGGCGGTGTCGGCCTCGGGTGCCGGATCGGCGGGGGGTGGGCCGGGAGCGTCGTGGTCCGTGCTCGCGGGGGGCGCGAGGGGCTGCTCGAGGCCGGCGGCGAGCTCGTCGAGGGCGTGGCGGACGCGTTCCAGCTCCGCGAGGAGGGACTGGCGGCGCCGTTCGAGGTCGTCGAGCATCCGTTGGCGTACCGCGCGCGCTTCCTTGACCATCGCGCGGCCTTGCGCCGCCGCGGCGGCCTCGGCGTCGCGCAGGATCGCGGCGGCACGCTCGTCGGTCGTGGGTTCGGGCCCGTCCGCCTCGGGTCGGGGCGCAAATTCAGTCGGGCGCGCGGGGTCCGCGTCGTCGTCCGCCATACGGTCGATTCTATGGGGCGGTCGTCGTGGTCGACGGCGGCGGCGGCGGGAGGGATGCCCCACCCAGCTGGTGCAGCGCCGAGAGCGCGTCGTTGATGGTGCGAACGGTGAAGATGCGGAGGTGCCCGGCGTGCGAGCGGGCGTCTTGGGCTTCGTCGATGGGGACGATGAGCGCGGTCGCACCGTCTCGCTCCGCGGTGATGGCCTTCTGTGCGACACCCCCGACGGGCCCGATGCTCCCGTCGGGCTCGATGGTGCCGGTGACCGCGACTCGATGGCCGCCGGTGAGGTCGCCGGGGGTGAGGTCGTCGATCACGGCGAGGGTGAACGCCAGTCCGGCCGACGGCCCGCTGACGCGTTGCGTGTCGATCGTGACCGTGAACGGGAACCGCCACGACCCGAGGGTCTGGGTCAGGATCCCGAGGTACGCGGCGTTTCCGCTGCGCCCGGCGCGCACCGCCACGGTGAGGGTCTCGCCACCGCGCCGGACCGTGACGTGGACGACGTCGCCGGGATGGTGGGCCACCACGAGGGGCTTAACGTCAGTGGCGGTGGTGACGGCGTGCCCGTCGACGGCGGTGATGAGGTCGCCGAGCTGGAGGTGATGGTCGGAGGGACCCCCGCAGGCGACGTCGGCGATGACGACCTGGTCGCCGAGGTGCGTCACGGGGTAGCCGAGACGGGTCAACGCCACTTCCTTGGCCGTGTCTTGGGAGTCGCGCATCAGCAGGTCGTTGAGCCGGGCGTTGGCGGCGTAGGAGGCGCAGCCGATGACGTCTTGCTTCTTCTGGACGCTGACGGTGCTGTCCAGCTGGGCGAACACGTACCGGTAGAGGTTGGGATCCTGGTTGGTGACCTGGACGGTGAGGAACAGCAGCCGTTGGGCGTGGGGGTAGGTGGGAGGCCCGGAGATCGTGACGACGTGGGCGTCGAGGGCGGTGGCATCCCCGGGCGAGATGATCACGTACGGGACCCGGATGAACGCCGCCGCGACGAGAATCGTCACGAGGACACCGAGGAGCAGCGATCCGGCGACGTTGACGATCCGGCGGCGCCGGCTCGTCCCCGGGCGGCGGGCGCCGGCCGGAACGTCAGGGGGGGTGATCACGGCTTCCCCATTCCTCTCGCGGATGATCGATACTGGGGAGGTGGACGAGCCCCAGCCTGCCATTCCCGCCTCCGGATCGACCGGGCACCCGCCGGACATCTATGAGCGGCTGGTCGACGTGGTGCGGCGGATCCGAGCCCAAACGGCGGTGCGGACCAGCTCCGCGCTGGTCCGATGGATCCTGTTGGTCGTCGCGATCGGTGTCGGCGCCGCGTTCCTCGTCGCGTTCGCGGTCACGATCCTCGTGTCGTTCCTCCCCGGAGGCGGGTAGCGGACCACGGAACCGGCCCCACGGCGCCTCGCGACACGATGACGTCAGGGAAGACGACCCGGTTCGGACCCGCCGAGGACCCGGTGGCGCGGGCCGCGACGGTCGCGGCGCTCGGCCACCAGCCCGCGCTCGCGCCCGATGACGCGGCCGCGCTGAGCGACGCCGCCGCGAGCGACCCCGACGGGCGAGTGCGCGCCGCCGCACTCGGCGCGCTGTTCCGTCGGGCCACGACCGCGCGCGTGAACCGGGCTTGGCGCGACGCCATCGCCGACACGGATCCGGGGGTCCGGCGACGGGCCGCGGAGCTGGCCCCCGACCTGGCGCGCCGCCAACCGGGCTCACCGCCGACAACGGCGCTCGTCGCGCGGCTCGACGACGGCGACGTCACCGTCGTGGAAGCGGCGGCATGGGCGCTGGGTGAGCTGTCCGACCGGTCCGAGGTCGCCGCCGCGGCGTTGAGCGCGCTCGCGCGCGAGCACCCGGACCCCCTGGCCCGTGAGGCCGCCGTCGCCGCGCTCGGCGCTCGCGGCGATGCGTCGGGCCTGCCCGCGATCGTGCACGCCTGTCGGGACATCCCGGCGGTGCGCCGCCGCGCCGTGCTGGCGCTCGCACCGTTCACCGGCCCCGCGGTCGACGCCGCGCTCGCCGAGGCGCTCCAGGATCGCGACTGGCAGGTCCGCCAAGCCTCCGAGGACCTGATGGAACCCCCGCGGCCCGCGGAGAACGACCCGACCTAGCTGTAGGGGCGCCGCTGGGTCGACGGCCGCGGACGGTCGAGGAACATCTCTTTGAGCCGGTCGAAGGATTCGAGGCATCGACCGGCGCCGAGCACGACCGTCTCGAGCGGCATCTCGGCCAACCGGACCGGGACGCCGGTCTCGTGCTCGATGCGCAGATCGAACCCGCGGAGCATCCCGCCGCCCCCGACGAGGTGGATGCCCATCTCCAAGAGATCCTGGGCGAGTTCGGGCGGGGTCTCGGAGAGGGCCTGCTTGGCGGCGCCGATGATCCGCATGATCGGCTCGTCGATCGCTTCCCGCAGCTCCTCCGGTTCGAGCACGACGGTGCGCGGCAAGCCGCTCATGAGATCACGACCCCGAACCTCGGCCTTGAACTCCTCGTCGCTGCGGAACGCGGTCCCGACCGCGATCTTGATCTCCTCGGCGGTGCGCTCCCCCACCGCGACGCCATGCGCCCGGCGGAGATGGTTCGAGATCGCGGCGTCGATGTCGAACCCGCCGATGCGCACCGCTTGGAGGGCGACGATCCCACCCATCGAGATGACGGCCATCTCGCTGGTCCCACCACCGACGTCGATGACCATGTTGCCGAGCGGCTCGTGGATGGGCAGGGAGGCGCCGATCGCGGCGGCCATCGGCTGCTCGATGAGGTAGGTCTGCGCCGCGCCGGCGCGTCGGGTCGCCTCGAGCACGGCGCGTTGCTCAACGTGGGTGATCGCCGACGGCACGCACACCAAGACCCGGGCTCGCTGCAGCCGGGTGATGCCGGCGCGGGCGAAGATCAGACGGATCAGGCGTTGGGTGATCTCGAAGTCGGTGATCGCGCCGCCGCGGAGTGGGCGGACCGCGACGATGTGCCCCGGGGTGCGGCCAATCATGTGCCACGCCTCGTGCCCCATCGCCAGCACGTCTTGGGTCCGGCTGTTGAGGGCGATGACCGTCGGCTCGTTGAGGATGATCCCCTGGCCGCGCGCGTAGACGAGCGTGTTCGCGGTACCGAGGTCGATCGCGAGGTCGCGGGCCACGAGAGTCGGCTACGCCGCCGGGTGGGGCTCGCGGACCCCGCGGACGGGGTGACCGCACGCGGCCCAATCCGAGCCGCCGACCCAGTGCTCGCGCTTCCAGATCGGGACGGTCTCCTTCAGGGTGTCGATCGCGAACCGGGCCGCCTCGAAGGCCTCGGACCGGTGGGGGCTCGACGCCACGACGACGACGGAGGGCTCGGAGAGGCCCACCTCACCGGTTCGGTGGAGGAGCACCAGCCGTTCGACGACCGGCCAGCGCCGGCGGGTCTCGGCCGCCACCGCGGTGAGGCGACGGCTCGCCTCGTCCTCGTACGCCTCGTACGAGAGACCCGTCACCCCCGGGCGGCCCTCGGAGTGATCACGGACGATTCCGCAGAACGTGACGACGGCTCCGCTCGCGGTCGTCGCCGCCCACGTCGTGGCCACGTCGACGGGAAGCGATTCGGCTGTCAACGCGATCCAGTCCGACGCGGCGTCCGGGGGCAGCACGCCCGCAATGCTAGTGAAGCGGCGCCGCGCGGCACCCGGCCCCGCGGTTCGGACGCGAGACCCCATCGGTACAGTTGAATTCATGCCCGTCGAGGAGCCAGAGGACGAGCACAACGCTGGGCTCCCGCCACATCCGCTGGACCGCGTGTGGTTCCATCCCAGCGAACTGGGCTCGGCGATGGCCGCCTGGCGCGACACGCCCGCCAGCAAGCACCGCGACTGGGGACTGGCCGCGCTCGTCGGACTCCTCAGCGTGGCCGCGACGGTCGGGATCCTCGCCGCCGTCGGCCTCTTCGGGAGCAGCGGCCACTCCACCAACCGCGCCTCGGTGGCGAGCGTCTTACCCGGCACCGCGACGCTGCACGACTCCGCCGCGGACATCGTCGCGGCCGCCAGCCCCAGCGTGGTGTCGGTCCGCGTCAGCGGCGCGGCCGGCCCGGTCATCGGATCTGGGGTCGCGGTCGACGGGTCTCGGGTCTTGACCAGCGCGGCATTGGTCAGTGCCGGCGCCACCGTCATGGTGGCCGCCGACCGCAAGCTCGAGACCGCCACGGTGCTGGGCACCGACGCCCAGACCGATCTCACGCTCCTGGCGGTC
>DAIMHT010000030.1:0-11954 GCA_036723155.1 Actinomycetota bacterium | reverse complement strand
GACGACCCGCACCTCGTGGTGTGCTTCGTCTCCCCGCACTTCGTGGGGGCGTTCGACGACGCCGCCAACGCGATCCGCAACCTGCTCGATCCGCAGGTGTTCCTCGGTGTCACCGCCGGTGGGATCATCGGCGGATCCCGCGAGATCGAGGATGGGCCCGCGTTCTCGGTCTTCGCGGCGCATCTTCCCGACGCCACGCTGACGCCGGTCGCGCTGCAGATCGAAGACACCCCCGACGGCTCCGCGATCACGGGATGGCCCGAGACGGCCGGGACCGCGCCGACGCTGCTCCTCGCCGCCGACCCGTTCACCTTCCCGGCCGACGCGTTCCTACGCCGGCTCAACGAGGACCGCCCAAGCCTCGCGGTCATCGGCGGATTGGCGTCCGCCGCCAGTCACCCCGGCGGGAACCGACTCATCCTCGACGACCAGGTCCGATCCGAGGGCGCGATCGGGGTGTTCCTCGACGGCGTCACGGTGGACACCGTCGTCTCGCAAGGCTGTCGCCCGATCGGTCAGCCGTTCACCGTGACCCGCGCCGACCGCAACCTCGTGGCCGAGCTCGGCGGGCAACCGGCCGTGGAGCGCCTCCAGGAGCTCGCGGCGACGGTCAGCGACGATGAGCGCGACCTGCTCCGGCGAGGTCTGCATGTCGGAATCGTCGTCGACGAGCACAAGGTCGACTTCGGGCGGGGTGACTTCCTCGTCCGCAACGTCCTCGGTGCCGATCCCGACGCCGGGGCCATCGCCGTCGGTGACGTCGTCGAGGTGGGACAGACGCTGCAGTTCCATGTGCGTGACGGGGCGGCCGCCGACGAGGACCTCCGGGCCCTGTTGCACACCCGGCGGGCCGACGGTGCCCTCCTCTTCACGTGCAACGGGCGGGGCCAGCATCTCTTCGGTGTCCCCGATCACGACTCGGGGGTGGTCGCCGAGCTGCTCGGGTCGGTGCCCGTGGCCGGCGCGTTCTGCGCCGGCGAGCTCGGACCGGTCGGGGGACGCAACTTCCTGCACGGCTTCACGGCCAGCCTCGCGCTCTTCCACTGACCATCCCGGGTGCGCCGCGCCCGCGGCACGGTCAACGCCGGGAACGCCGGTGATGCGCCATAGTGGGGGTCACCGCGGCGGCGTCGCGGAACCGATCGGTGGCGGCCCCGCCACCCGCCCGCGGCCGGGCCTGGTGAGGGCACGAGCGAGGAGGCGCCAGTGCCGGTGACCGACCTGGAGCAGCAGGGAATCAACGTCGTTCGCGGCCTGGCGATGGACGCGGTCCAGAAGGCCAACTCCGGGCATCCCGGCACCCCGATGGCGCTCGCTCCCCTGGCGCACGTCCTGTTCACCCGGGTGATGCACTACGACGCCGGCGCACCGGACTGGCCTGACCGCGACCGGTTCGTGCTGTCGAACGGGCACGCGTCGATGCTCCTCTACTCCTATCTCTATCTCACCGGCTTCGGGCTCGAGCTCGACGACCTCCGCAACTTCCGGCAGTGGGAATCACGCACCCCCGGCCACCCCGAGTACCGGCACGCCGCCGGCGTCGAAGTCACGACCGGGCCGCTCGGCCAGGGGTTCGCGAACAGCGTCGGCATCGCGCTCGCGGAAGCGAACCTGCGGGGCCGGTTCGGACCCGAGGTCAGCGACCACCACACCTTCGTCATCGCCGGCGACGGCGACTTCGAGGAGGGCATCAGCCACGAAGCCGCGTCGCTCGCCGGTCACCTGGGCATCGGCCGGCTCACGTGTGTCTACGACGACAACCACATCAGCATCGACGGCCCGACGGAGCTGGCGTACAGCGACCTCGTGCCGCAACGCTTCGAGGCGTACGGGTGGCACGTCGTGCAGCTCGGCGAAGCCGCGAACGACGTCGACGTGCTCGAGCGGGGCCTCCGCGAGGCCATGGCCGAGACCGACCGGCCGAGCCTCGTCGTCCTGCGGAGCCACATCGGATGGCCGTCACCGAAGTACACCGACACCGCCCACGCGCACGGCAGCCCGCTCGGCGAGGACGAGGTCCGGGCGGTGAAAGCGATCCTGGGTCTCCCCGTCGAGGAGACGTTCTGGGTGCCCGACGACGTGCTGGCCAGCTACCGCGACGCCGGGCGGCGCGGGGCCGAGGCGCGGGAGGCATGGGAGCAGCGACACCAGGCGCTGCTCGACCGGGAGCCGTCGCTCGCCGACGAGTTCGACGCCTGCCTCGAGCAGCGCGGCCTGCCCGGCTGGGAGGCGAAGCTGCCCTCGTGGGCTCCGGGGGAGCAGCTCGCGACGCGCGTCGCGAGCAACCAGGTCCTGGATGCCATCGTCGACGTCGTGCCCGGGATCGTCGCCGGTGGCGCCGATCTCACCGGCAACACCGGCACCGAGCTGAAAGACGAAGGTGTCGTCGCCGAGCATCAGTTCCGGGGCCGTCAGCTGCACTTCGGGATCCGCGAGTTCGGGATGGGCGGGGTGATGAACGGCCTCGCGGTGTCGTACCTCATGCCGGCCGGGGGCACGTTCTTCGTGTTCTCGGACTACATGCGGGGCGCGGCCCGACTGGCGGCGCTGTCCGGCTACAAGTCGTTGTTCGTCTGGACCCACGACACGGTCGGGCTCGGTGAGGACGGGCCCACGCACCAGCCCATCGAGCAGCTCGCGGCGTTCCGCGCCATGCCCGGCATGCGCCTGATCCGGCCCGCGGACCCCAACGAGGTCGCCCAGGCGTGGCGGGTGCACGTCGACAGCCACGACGGTCCCACCGCGCTGATCCTCACCCGCCAGAAGGTCCCGGTCCTCGAAGGCAGCGCCGAGCGCGCCCCCGACGGTGTCCCCCGGGGCGCGTACACGCTCGTCGACGAGCCCGGCGGTCTCGATCTGGTGCTGGTCGGCACCGGGTCCGAGGTCTCGGTGTGCGTCGCCGCCCGAGAGCTGCTGGCCGCCGAGGGCCGGTCGGTGCGGATCGTGTCGATGCCGTCGTGGGACCTGTTCGCGGCGCAACCCGACTCGTACCGCGCGCAGGTGCTCCCCCCGGAGGTCCCGAAGCTCGCGGTGGAGGCCGCGTCGTCGTTCGGTTGGGACCGCTGGGTCGACGCCGTCGTCGGCATCGATCGGTTCGGGGCGTCCGCACCGGGCCCGGTGGTCATGGACCACCTGGGGATCAATCCCACCCATGTCGCCGAGCGCGCCCGCGCCCTCCTCGCTCGCGCCCCGAAAGGAACCTCATGACCAGCGCCATCGCCCGGCTCAACGACTTCGGGCAGAGCCCGTGGTACGACAACCTCACCCGACCGCTCGTCACCGGGGGCGGCTTGCAGCAGCTCATCGACGACGACGGCATCCGGGGCGTGACGTCGAACCCGACGATCTTCGACAAGGCCATGGCCGCGGGCGACGCCTACGACGAGGAGCTCAAGCAGTGCGCCGCCGAGGGGCTCTCCATCGAGGAGTCGTACTGGCGACTCGTGCTCGGCGACGTCGGCCACGCCGCGGACCTCTTCGCTCCGCGGTACCAGTCGACCGACCGTCACGACGGGTTCGTGTCCGTCGAGGTCGCACCCGACCTCGCGCATGACACCGGGCACACCGTCGCGCAGGCCCGCTCGCTCCACGACCGAGTGGCTCGCCCCAACGTCATGATCAAGATCCCGGCCACGCAAGAGGGCATCCCGGCGATCGCCGCGAACCTGGCGTCGGGCATCAACACGAACATCACGTTGATCTTCGCCCTCGACCGCTACGCCGAGGTGATCGACGCCTACTTCACCGGGCTCGAGCAGCACGCGGAAGCGGGCGGCGACCTCGCGAAGGTGTCGTCGGTGGCATCGTTCTTCGTGAGCCGGGTCGACACCGAGACCGATCGGCGCCTTCCCGACGGTCACCCGCTCCGGGGGAAGGGGGCGGTGGCGAACGCCAAGCTGGCGTACGAGCTCTTCCGGCAGCGCTTCCAGGGGGCGCGGTGGGAAGCCCTCGCGGCGAAGGGCGCGCAGCTGCAACGGCCGCTGTGGGCGTCGACGTCGACGAAGAACCCGGCCTACTCCCCCACCCTGTATGTCGACGAGCTGGTCGGCAAGGACACGGTCAACACGCTCGCGCCGGCGTCGATCGACGTGCTCCATGCCGGCGACACGCAGCTCCGAGCGGACGCCATCGAGGAGGACATCGCCGGCGCGCACCAGGTCATGGCCGATCTCGCCGCCGCCGGCGTCGACTTCGATGACGTCACCGCCACCCTCGAACGCGAAGGCGTGGAATCGTTCTCGACGAGCTTCCACGACGCGCTCAAGACGCTCGAGAAGCAGCGGGCCGAGCTGACCTGACCGGCCGGGCCACCCGCCGGGCGGGTCAGCTCACCGTCCGTCCGCGAGGCGCTGCACGGCCCGGAAGTGCGCGACGAAGTCGTCGAGGGACGTGTGGGCGTTCACGCCGCTGGTGTTCGGCATGACGTAGGCCGGCACGCCCTCGAACGGCTCCGGCTGGACGCCGGGGGCGGCCGTTCGGTCTCGGGCCGTTCGCCACCCGGTGAGACCGACGACGCAGACCACCCGGGGCTGGAGCCAGGCGACGAGCCGCCCGACGCGCGCGAGCCCGTCGAGGTACTCGTCCCGACGGAGGGTCGCCGCGCCCGGTGTCGCCCGCTTGACCAGGTCGGTCATGCCGACGTGGTGATGGCGGAGCGCATGGCGGGGATCGCGGTCACGCGACACCAGGCCCGCGGCGAGCGCGGCGGGCCAGAACCGGTTCCCGGGCCGGGCGAACCCGACGCCGGCGTCAGCCGCGTACTCGCTGGGGTTCAGACCCACCATCAGCACGCGCAGCTCGGGGCCGACGAAGTCGGGCAGGGTGCGGGCCCGCGTGACCCGGGCGTGCAACCACTCGGGTCGCTCGGACTCGACGGTCAGCTCGTCGACGGTGAACCCGGCTCCGACCAGGACGTCTCGGAACGGCTCCGGCTGCCAGCCGGCGAAGAACCGACCCGGGAAGTCATCGTCGGCGAGGAGCCCGTCGACCGGCGCCAGGCGCATCGTGAGGACGGCGGGCGCGTCGACGCGGAGGGCCTGATGGAGCTCGGCCAGGGCCGCCGGCAGCCACGGGCGAGCAATGTGGAGGTAGCTCGCCCGGGCCCACCCGCCGTCCAGCGACCCTCGTCGCAACGGGAGCGCCTCGAGATCCGCTTGGACGAGGCCGGCGTCGGGCGCGACGTCGCGGGCCAGCTCGAGCATGGCGTGCGCGGCGTCGATCCCCAGCACGGGGCGCCCCAGCAACGGCAGGTGCAACCCGGCGCCGCACCCGAGGTCGGCGCGCATCCCGCCCGCCGCGACCGAGGCCGCGAACCGCTCGGCCCAGTCGACGAAGCGGGCCGGGCGGCGGTCCCGCCACTCGGAGGCCCGGGCCTCGTACACGTCAATCGTCGAGCGGTCCATATCCCGCCGTATCATCGCCGCGATGGCGACCGCGCCGCTCCCACCGGATCGGGTCGCCAACACGATCGTGGTCTTCGGCGCCACCGGCGACCTGGCCAGCCGCAAGCTGTACCCGGCGTTGGCGTCGCTCGCCGCGACCGGGCAGCTCCCCGAGGGCCTGAGCCTCGTCGGTGTGGCCCGCACCGAGATGGACGACGACGACTTCGGGCAGACGATCCGGCAGTCCGTCGAGAAGGCCGCCGGCGCCGACGCCGGGGATCGGCTCGCGGCGTTGGAGCGGGCGGGGGTCCGGTTCCGGTACGTGGCCGGCAACGCCGATGATCCGCAGACGTACGCGACGCTGCGGGACGTCCTGTCGGGCGCGAAGGACGGGTCGTCGCACGGCATCGGGAACTGCCTCTTCTACCTGTCGACCGTGCCGCAGCTCTTCATCCCCATCGCCGACGGGCTGGGGCAGGCGGGCCTCTCCCACGAGGACGACGGGTTCCGCCGTTTCGTGGTCGAGAAGCCGTTCGGACGTGACCTCGCCAGCGCCCGTGACCTCAACGAGGACCTGCACCGCTGGTTCGACGAGCATCAGATCTTCCGGATCGACCACTACCTCGCCAAGGAGACGGTGCAGAACATCTTGGCGTTGCGGTTCGCGAACACGATCTTCGAGCCGCTCTGGAACCGTCGCTACGTCGACCACGTCCAGATCACGGTCGCGGAGCAGCTGGGCGTCGAGCATCGCGGGACGTTCTACGAGCAGGCCGGAGCGCTGCGCGACATCGTGCAGAACCATGTGATGCAGGTGCTGGCGTTGACCGCCATGGAGGCGCCGGCGTCGTTCGAGGCGAGCGCCATTCGCGACGAGAAGGTCAAGCTCCTCCGGTCTGTTCACCCCCTCGACGCCGACCGCCTGCAGGACAACGTCGTCCGGGCCCAGTACACCGCGGGCGAGATCGACGGTGTCCCCGTCGCCGGGTACCGGGAGGAAGAGGGGGTCGACCCCCACAGCACCGTCGAGACCTACCTCGCGCTGCGCCTCGACATCGACAACTGGCGCTGGGCCGGCGTCCCCTTCTATGTGCGCACCGGGAAACGGCTCCCCCGGCGCGTGACCGAGGTCGTGCTTCGCTACACCAGCGTCCCGTTCCTCCCGCTTCCCCCCGACGCCCGGGACTCGGTCGAGCCCAACGAGCTCGTGCTCCGGATCCAGCCCGACGCCGGGATCGAGGTGTCCTTCGCGGCGAAGGTGCCCGGCCAGGAGTTCCGGGTCCGGACCGTGAACCTCGACTTCTCGTACACGAAGACCTTCGCCGAGAAAGCACCGGAGGCGTACGAGCGCGTCCTCCACGACGCCATGGTCGGCGACGCCACGTTGTTCATCCGAAGCGACGAGGTCGACCAGTCGTGGCGCATCGTCCAGCCGCTCATCGACGGGTTCGAGCGCGTGGCGTTGCCGCTGGCGTACTACCCGGCGGGGACCTGGGGGCCCGAGGAGGCCGAGGCGCTCCCCCGCGAGTGCGGCGACACCTGGCGGGTGCCGTGACCCTCCCCGGCGAGGAACGGCGCGTGGAGAACGTCGCCGTCGCCTTCGCCGAGCTCGTCGCGCGCCAAGCGCCGATGTCCATCGCCTTGTCGGGGGGCGAGACCGCCCGGACCTGCTACGAGCTGCTCGCCACCGCCGCCGTGGAATGGGAAGACGTCGACGTGTACTTCGGTGACGAGCGCTGGGTGCCGATCCACGACCCCGATTCGAACGAGGGCATGGCCCGCATCGCCTTCCTCGACGAGGTCGAGCCCCGCGCCGTCCACTCCATGCGCAACGCGGGTCACACCCCGACCGAAGCCGCGAACCAGTACGACCAGCTGCTCCATGCGGCCCCGCCCCTCGGTCTCGTGCACCTCGGGCTCGGCCCCGACGGTCACACCGCGTCGCTGTTCCCAGGGTCGCCCGCGCTCGACGAACGGGAGCGGTTCGTCGTCGCGACCGGCGACGATCAGCACCCGCACGAGCGGCTCACGCTCACCTTCCCCGCCCTCGCCCGAGCGTCGCTCGTCGTCTTCACCGTCGCCGGGGCCGACAAGCGGGCCGCGCTCGACTCGGTACGGAACGGCGCCGACGTCCCCGCGGGACGGGTCCGTGCGGGACGCATCGTGTGGCTCGTCGACGAGGCCGCCGCAGGGCCCGCCTAGCATGCGCTCATGCTGAACCGCCGGGAGGCCGTTGCGCTGCGCGACGCCCCGCTCGGTGAGGTCCTCGCCGCCGCCGCCGTGGTGCGAGACGCCGCGCACGGCCGCCGGGTGACGTACTCCCCGAAGGTGTTCATCCCGCTGACGATGCTGTGCCGAGACCACTGCGGGTACTGCACGTTCGCGAAGCCACCGGCTCGGCTCGCGGCACCGTTCCTGGACCTCGACGAGGTTCGAGCGATCGCCGAGGCCGGCCGCGACGCCGGCTGTCACGAGGCGCTCTTCACGCTCGGGGAAGCACCCGAGGCCCGCTACCCGGACGCGGCGGCCTGGCTCGCCGAGCACGGGTACGCCAGCACCGTCGACTACCTGGTGGCCGCGTCGGCGATGGTCCTCGCCGACACCGGCCTGTTGCCGCACGCCAACGCCGGCGCGCTCGAGCGCCGCGACCTCGAAGCGCTGCGCGTCACGAGCCCGTCGCAGGGAATGATGATCGAGACCCTCGCCGGGCGGCTGGCCGAGCCTGGCGGCCCGCACCATCGCGCCCCCGACAAGACCCCCGCCCGGCGCTTGGGGACCCTCGACGCCGCCGGGCAGGCCCAGGTGCCGTTCACGACCGGGATCCTCGTCGGCATCGGCGAGACGTTCGAGGAGCGGGTCGACGCCCTCGCCGCGATCCGCGACGCGCACGAGCGGCACGGGCACGTCCAAGAGGTCATCGTCCAGAACTTCCTCCCCAAGCCCGGAACCGGGATGCACAACCAGCCGTCGTGTCCCCGCGACGACTACCTGCGCGCCATCGCGGTCGCCCGCCTGATGCTGCCTCCCGCGGTGCACCTGCAGGCGCCCCCGAACCTCAGCGACGACCTCGGTCCGATTCTGGGCGCGGGAATCGACGATTGGGGCGGCGTGTCCCCGGTCACGCCCGACCACGTGAACCCGGAGCGGCCCTGGCCCGCGCTCGAGCGGCTCCGCCACGCGACCGAGTCCGCGGGGATGGTGCTGGCGCCGCGGCTCACCGTCTACCCCGAGTACGTGCGCGACGCCGACCGCTGGCTCGCCCCGCAGGTGCGTCCCGCGGTGTGGCGCGCCGCGGACAGCGAGGGACTCGCCCGCGACGATGCCTGGTTCTCGGGCGGCGACACCGGGCCCCCCCGGGTGCTCGGGGCGATCCCGACCCGAGGTGGGAGCCCCGTCGGCGAGGTGCTCGCCGGGGTCCTGGCGGGCGAGGAGGCCGGCGTCGACGAGCTCGTCACCTTGCTCGAGGCCCGGGGCCCCGACGTCACCGCGGTCGCCGCGGTCGCCGACCAGCTCCGACGCGACACGGTGGGCGACACGGTCACCTTCGTCCGCAACCGAAACATCAACTACACCAACATCTGCACGTTCAAGTGCCGGTTCTGCGCCTTCTCCAAGGGGCCGCTGTCGCTCAACCTGCGCGGCGACCCGTATCTCCTCGACGTCGAGGAGATCCAACGCCGCGTCGTCGAGGCCGTCGACCACGGCGCCACCGAGGTGTGCCTCCAAGGCGGCATTCATCCCGACTTCGACGGCGACTACTACCTCGGTGTCACCCGCGCCGTGAAGGCCGTCGCCCCCGACATCCACGTGCACGGGTTCACCGCGCTGGAGGTCACCGAGGGCGCCCGCCGGCTCGGGATGCCGCTCAGCGCCTATCTCCGCGAGCTGAAGGCCGCCGGGCTCTCGACCCTGCCCGGCACCGCGGCCGAGATCCTCGACGACGAGGTGCGGGCGATCATCTGCCCCGACAAGGTCACCACCGACGAGTGGCTGGACGCGCACCGCGAGGCGCACTCGGTCGGGTTGCGCTCCAACGTGACGATCATGTTCGGTTCCGTCGAGGCACCGGTCCACGTCGCTCGCCACCTGACGCGCACCCGGGCCCTCCAGAAGGAGACGGGCGGGTTCACCGAGTTCGTGCCGCTCCCCTTCGTGCACATGGCGACCCCGATCTCGTTGCAGGGCCGCGCCCGGCGGGGACCGACGTTCCGGGAGGTGCTGCTGCTCCACGCGGTGGGGCGCATCGCGTACCGCGGATGGATCGACAACATCCAGATCTCCTGGGTGAAAGTCGGCATCCGCGGCGCCCAACAGGCGTTGCAAGCCGGCTGCAACGACCTCGGTGGGACCCTGATGGACGAGAACATCTCCCGGGCCGCGGGCGCATCGCACGGCCAGGAGCTCGATGACGACGGATTCGCGGCGATCGTCGAGCCGCTCGGCCGGCCCCTGGAACAGCGCACCACCCTCTACGGACGGACCCGCACCGTCGGCCGGGCGTTGCGACCACCGGCTCCGGAGCCGACGCCGGTCGCGTTGACCGCCCGCGCCGCGCCGTGAGCGACCCCACGTCCGAGGATGCGACGGTCGACGTCGTCGGTGTCGGCAACGCCCTCGTCGACGTGCTCAGCCTCACCGCCGACGAGTTCCTCGACGAGCACGGGCTGACGAAGGGCGCCATGGCGCTCATCGACGCCGACCAGGCGGAGCGGCTGTACGCGGCGATGGGGCCCGGGACCGAGGTGTCGGGAGGCTCGGCGGCCAACACCATGGTCGGCGTGGCGTCGCTCGGCGGGACGAGCGGCTTCGTCGGTCGGGTTCGCGACGACACCCTCGGGCGGGTGTTCGCGCACGACATCCGGGCGTCGGGGGTGCGCTTCGACACCGCGGCCGCGGCCGCGGGTCACCCCACCGGACGGTGCCTGATCCTCGTGACGCCCGACGCCGAGCGCACCCTCAACACGTTCCTCGGTGCCGCGTCCGAGCTCGGGGTGGACGACGTCTCCGAGCCCCTGGTGCGCGGAGCCCAGGTCACGTACCTCGAGGGGTACCTGTTCGACCAGCCCGACGCGAAGGAGGCGTTCCGGCACGCGGCGAAGCTGGCGCACGCCGCGGGTCGGCGCGTGGCGCTCAGTCTCTCCGACACGTTCTGCGTCGAGCGACACCATTCCGACTTCCTGGCCCTGGTCGAGCACGAGGTCGACATCCTCTTCGGCAACGACGCCGAGATCCGCGCCCTCTACCGGGTGAACCGCCTCGACGACGCGTTCGGGCTCGTCGCCCGGCACTGCGAGCTCGCCGCGTTGACGCGCGGCGCTGACGGCTCGGTGGTGGTGACACCCGAGGGCATCCACGCCGTGGACGTGCACCCGGTTGCGGGCCCCGTCGTCGACACCACCGGTGCCGGCGACCAGTACGCGGCCGGGTTCCTGTTCGCGTTCACGCACGGTTTGGACCCGGTGACCTGCGGCCGGGTCGGGGCCGTCGCGGCATCCGAGGTGATCGCTCACCTGGGGGCGCGCCCCGAACGCCCGTTGGCGGAGCTCGCGGCGCCGCTCCTGCCGTGAAGCTCCCCCGGTACCGGACGGGAGACCCCGAGCTGGACGAGGCGGTCGCGGCGCTCGTCGAGCGGGTCGCCGACGACGACGCCGACCAGGTGTTCGAGCTGGTCGCGTCGGCGGTCCGCCTCGCCCGCGACCACGCGGATCGCGGGGACCTGAAGATGGCGAACGCGGCGTTGAAGGAGATGCGCTACTCGTTCCACGTCTTCGAGCCGTACCGGGCGGCGCGCAAGGTCGCGATCTTCGGGTCGGCTCGGACCCAGCCCGACGATCCCCTCTACCACCAGGCGAGACGGTTCGCGGAGGCCGTGGCGACCCAGGACTGGATGGTGATCACCGGTGCGGGCCCGGGGATCATGGAAGCCGGGATCGAGGGGGCCGGCCCCGAGCATGCCTTCGGCGTCAGCATCCGGTTGCCGTTCGAGGCGACATCGACGCAGTTCATCGCCGACGACCCCAAGCTGATCAACTTCCGGTACTTCTTCACCCGCAAGCTGGCGTTCGTCAAGGAATCCGACGCGTTCGTGTTGCTGCCCGGCGGGTACGGCACGATGGACGAGACGTTCGAGCTCCTCACCCTCATGCAGACCGGCAAGGCCCAACCGGGCCCGGTGGTGCTGCTCGACGTCCCGGGCGGCACCTACTGGGAGGGTTGGCTCGAATTCGTGCGCGGCGAGCTCCTCACCAACGAGTACGTGTCCGCGCCCGACCTCGAACTGCTCTTCGTCACCGACGACGTCGACGCCGCGGTCAACGAGGTCACCGGCTTCTTCGCTAACTACCACTCGCAACGATTTGTGGACGGCCGCCTCGTCCTTCGGGTCCATCGAGCGCCGCCGCCCGACGCCCTGGAGGCTCTCGGCGACGAGTTCAGCGACATCGTGCGGCGCGGCGGCATCGAGCGCGTCGACGCGTCACCGGCCGAGATCGCCGATGATGACGCCCTGGACCTCGAACGGGTGGCGTTCTGGTTCGATCGACACGGCTGGGCCCGGCTGCGGGAGCTCATCGA
>DAIMHT010000029.1:10559-12096 GCA_036723155.1 Actinomycetota bacterium | reverse complement strand
GGTGTTCGCCGGCCGATGGAAGGGAGGCCAGGAACATGATGGCCCTCGCATCGGCCCACCTCACCGCCGGTGTCCCCCGGTTGTCGGGTCCGGAGGGTCCGGGTCGATCGCTGCTGCGCAACGAGATCCTCGGCGCCGGGTCGGGGCGCGCCGCGGCGGCGTTCGTGCTGGCGTTGGCGGCGGCGTTCTTGTTCGCGCTCAGCAACGTGCTGGAGCAGCGCGAAGCGGAGCAGCTTCCCGCCGCGCAATCGTTGCGACCGGGCTTGCTGGTACGGCTGGTGCGGCGGCCGCTCTGGTTGCTCGGCTTCGGCGCTGACGTCAGCGGGTACGTGTGCCACGCGGCCGCGCTCGCGTTCGGCTCCCTCGTGTTCGTGCAGCCCCTCTTGGTCACGGGCCTGCTCTTCGCGCTGGTCCTTCGCGCCGCGATCACCGGCCGGCCACTGCGCCGAAGGGAGCTCCTAGCGGCCATCGTGCTCGTCGCAGGCCTTGCCGTCTTCCTGCTCGTCGTGTCACCCCACGGCGGCCGAGCGCAGGCACCCCTCGGCCGGTGGGCCATCGCCGGTCCCGTGATCGGCACCACCATCGCCGTCTGTGTCGTGGCCGGACAACGGGTCGCCGGGGCCCGCCGGGCTCTCCTGCTCGGGTTGGCGGCGGGCATCAGCTTCGGCGTCAGCGCCGCGCTGACGAAGACGTTCGTGCATCTGCTCGGTCAGGGCGTGATCCCCATGTTGCAGCATTGGGAGCCCTACGCCCTCGCCGTCGCGACGCTCGGTGGCCTCCTGTTGGCCCAGAGCTCGTTTCAAGCGGGGTCGCTCTCGGCGTCGGTCGCCGCGCTCGAGGTCGCGGAACCCCTCGTCGCCGCGGCGCTCGGCATCGGCCTGCTGGACGAGCATGTCAAGACGCACAACGCCGCGTATCAGCTCGCGATCGTGTTGGCGCTGATCGGCATGTTCCTCGGCGTCCTCGCGCTGTCCCGATCCAGCGAGTTCGAGGAGGGACCGGGACAACTCGGCCCGGGCCCTCACGTCGTTGGCCCGGAGCAGTCCAACTGCACGTAGGCGCGGGACAAGCGGTTCGAGCGTGGCGTCGGTCCTCAGCGGGTGCGCTGGCGCGCCGCGCCGCCGTTGCCCTGGTTCGCCGAGGGGGGCGCGGGCATCGGCTCGCCGCTGGGTTCGAACCGGCCCGAGTCCTCGTGCCCGGCGTCCCGGCGGCGCACACGCCACACGACGTAGGCGATCGCGCCACCGATTGCCGCGAACGCCACCAGCCCGCCGCCAGCCTTGGCGCCGCGTCGGCGAGTTCGGCTCCGCCGGCGACGGTCGAGGGGCGTGTCGACCGGCAGCTGCTTCACCCGCTGCTCGAGCTTGCGCTCCAGCTTCTTGGCTCGCTTCACGTACTGCCGTTCCAGGCCCTTGACCTGGTCGAGGTAACGGTCAGCATTGGCACGTTCGGCGAGATCCCGGAGCCGGTCGGTCGAGGCCCCCGGGACGAGCTCGCTGGCCGTCTCACGCGCGGCGCGGATCGCCCGCTGGGCCCG
>DAIMHT010000029.1:0-10459 GCA_036723155.1 Actinomycetota bacterium | reverse complement strand
GGTGAGAACACCCCGAGCTCGACGGCTCGGGCGAACTCGGCTTCGTCCTTGTACGACCACGCCGACAGATCGCGGGCGACGACGACGTCGAGGACGTGATCCATGGTGTCGAACCCGGTCTCGGTCCTCCGGAGCGGCTCCTGGAGATTGACGTACCAGGCCCCCGCGTACCAGCCGTCACGCCACGAGGGGTCGCCCCCGTCGGCCCGCTCCCCCGGGACGACCCACACGTCGAACGGCGCGCCCGGGCGGGCGATCCGCAAGACGTCCACTCCTTCCCAGTCCCGCTCGGTGAGCTCCCACTCTCCTCGCAACCAGGCCCGCAGCGTGTGCTCACCATGCTGGGGTCCCGCCGGGTACTGGTAGGTGGTCCCGACCCGCAGCTGCAGGACGACCTCGTCATCGTCGTCACGAACGACGGTCACCGGGCGCGACGTCCAGAGCTTCCCGCGAAACACCTCTCGGAGCTCGATGGTCGCTCCGGGAGCGAACCCCCTCGATCTGTTGTCCACGTCTCGCTCGCATCCGTCGATCAGCCACGATCGTGCCAGGCCCTGCGGCAAGGCGAGACGGGCCCTCTCGCCTCGGTAGGAGCACTGGGAGCGGAATCGGGAGGGTGAGTGGGAGCCCGCGTGCGAAGAGTCGTCGTGTTCCCAAACGAGATCGGCATGGCATGCAGTGGCGACTGTTCCGGGCTCTCGACGACGAGTGGGGAGCACTGGCCCGCACCCGGGCGAGTGAGGCGGCAACCGCCCGCTGGTCCGACGACGCGGTGCTCTCGACGCTGTCCCATCCGGCCGCGATCGTCGAGTTCCTTCGCGCCGGTTCTGGCGACGTCGCGGTCAAGAACCGGGTGCTCGCGGCGCTGGCTCGACGCGCGCCCTCGGATGACTTCGCGATGCGCACAATGCTCCAAGCCCTCCTCCCGGGGCTGGTCAATGTGGCCAAGCGGCTCCGCTCGGGATCCTCCGACGATGAGCTCGAGGCTCAGGTGCTGACCGAGGCGGTGAACCGGATCCGCCACTACCCGCTCGATCGGCGGCCGCGATCGGTGGCCGCGAACGTGACCCTCGACGTCTTCGGCACGCTTGTCCGCGACCGCGCCCGACGCCGAGCGGCAGCTGCGCGCGACGTGGTGGGGCGCCCGCCCGACGACGAGGACCCCAGCGTTGAGGTGATGAACCTCGTCGAGACCGCGTGGTCCCAAGGCCGGCTCGCCACCCGCGACGCGGAGCTCTTGCTCAGCGTGGCCGTGGGCAGCGACACGTTGCGCCGCCGCGCCGAGCGTGAAGGGGTGAGCTACGGGGCGATGGGCGAGCGCTGGCGCCGGGCCCGGGACCGCCTCCGTCGAGCCGTGCTCGACCCGCCGAGCAGCGCCCGACCGTGACGGCGCTCAGATCGACGTCGCGTCGATCGTCGGACCGGTGTGGGTTCGCATGCGGGTGTCGGTGTCGCACATCTCGCGCTCGGCCGGGCCGATGTGATGCTGCACGATCGCGCTGCGCCCACCCACCTTCCACAGTGCCCGCCCTCGGCTCAGCCGGCCCAGCACCTCGGTCTCAGTGGCGTTGAGCCCCAAGAGGCGGCGCGCCTCGGCGAGCTGGTCACTCGCTTGGCGAAAGAGCACGCGGGTCTGGGTGTCGGCGAGCAGTCCCATCGAGACCTTCGCGGTCGTCGTGCCGTCGTCGGCTTGGGCCCGCAGGTCGGAGATGCGGTGCACGACAGCGATGTTCGCGACGCCATAGTCCCGGCACAGCTTCCAGCAGGCTTGGAGGTAGCGGGTGGTTCGCTCCGAGCCGAGGAGCCGCCACGCCTCGTCGAGCACCTGGACGCGGTGTGGACCATCGCGGCGAGCGAGGATGTTCTGCAACCACGCGGTCGCAGCGAGGAGCACCAGCCGGAGGGCTTCGTCGTCATGGTGGACGACGGAGAGGTCCAGCACGATGCCGCGTCCGTTCCAGTCGACGTCGACGGTGGTCGCGCCGTCGAACATGCCGCGAAGCGAGCGGTCGAGCAGCTTCTCGAGGGCGTACACGACCGGGTCGAGCTGGCGGGACAGCGCGTCGCGCCCGAGCCGGGCCCGGTCGCACATCGCCGGGTTCGGGTCTCGCAGCAGCGCGGCGACGTCGCCGAGCGTCGGGACGGGCCCGGTGTCGTCGAGTGCCTGCACGCCCCATCCGAGCGCGGCGTCCTCGACGGGCGTCAGCTCTCGGCGCAACACCTGTCCGAGCAGGGCCGCGACCAGGTCGGTGCGGCGTCGCAGCCGCTCCTCGCGCCGGTCGGTCCCGTCGACCGAGCCGGTGTCGAGCGGATTGATGCGGCTGGGCCCTCCGGGATAAAGGCGCACGACGGGGAGGCCGAGCGAGTCGGCGAGCGGGGCGTACTCGCCTTTGGGGTCGGCGATCGCGAGCCACCGACCGTTGGGGCGACCGGCGCGATCGTGCGGGTCGGGACGCGGGGCGCCGAAGACGGCCAGGGCCCGGGCCATGAACGTCTTGACGAAGCTCGATTTCCCGGTTCCGGGCTCTCCGGCGACGAGCAGGTTCGGGTTGGTGACGTACCCGGCTTGGTAGGCCTCGAACGGATCGAAGGCGAAGCCTCCGCCGCCTGTCAGCAGGTTGGTGCCGAGGTAGACGCCACGGTGCCCCAAGCCGATCTCGGCTTGGAACGGGTACACGCTGCAGAGATGCGCCGTGGTGGCGCGATGGACCGGGACCCGAAGCCCGCGGTGCATCACCCCCGCCCGCGTCCGGTCGGGACCCGGCCGACGGAGAGGCCGGCGCAGAGCCCGAGATCGTGCTGACCGTCCAGCGCCCGGAGCTCGAGCCCGGATTGCGCCGCGACCTGTTCCCAGTCCGCCGCTTGGTCGTCAAGCGATTGCAGGTCGGGTGCGGTCACGGTGACGAAACCGGCGTAGCGCAGCTCGGCGAACCCCGAGACCAGCTCGGCTTCTCGGGCCAGGACCTCCGATTCGGCTCGCCGGTGCTGGGCCCGGATGCGAAACCCGCGGGCGGTGCGCTCCTCTTCGTCGGAGACCAGTCGGGTGGCTTCTCGGTCGACCGCGCGACGCGACCGCGATGGCGTGACCGGCTCGTAGACGACCGTCACGGTGCGGATGCCACCGGAGTGCAGGAGAAGGCCCGCGAGCCAGTCGGCGGGGACCTCGAGGCGGGGCCATTCCGCGATCCAGAACGATCGGTGCCACGACTGGTCGACGCGAACGTGGTGCCATGCGACCTCCACCGCCAGTGGCGCCTGGTTGTGCACGGACACGGTGGACGCCGACGCGCCGTTCGCCCGTCCTTTGACCGCGAGGCGCGACGCGACGGAGGGATCGGCACGGAGCCGGAGGACACCACCGAGCTCGGCAGGCGCGAGGGGAGGGTCGACGACGAGACCCGCTTGCTCGAGCCGTGCCGTGAAGCGGTGCAGCTCCTCGAGCAGGACGTCGACCGCGGGGTCGTCGGCCGGGTGCTGCGATCGCCGCACGCGTCGCCGATCGACGCTGATCGTGACGACCACGTCGTGCTCGGTCGCGAGGGGACCGGCGTGGGCGACGAGGTCGAGGTATTCGCCGAGCCTCGTCGAGGTCGCTCCGACGTGCTGGTCCCGAACGAACGTGAGGTGATCATCCAACGAGGCCGGGGCTGCCCATTCCGACCAGGTGATCTGGGTCACCGGCGAACGTTCTCGGCAGAACCCGGCGAGCGCGGCACCCCAGCCGTCGAGCACTCGGCTCTGCTCGTCGTGTTCGAGCAACGAGAACTCGCGTCCTCGAACCCGGAGGGCTCCGGTCACGCGGTGCCGCGTCTCGTCGACGACGACCGCGGTTCCGGTCGTGCGGGGGAGGCGCGTCCACCGGGAATCGCGCTCGACCAGTACGAGGCCCTCGAGGAACGGCGGGAAGTCGGGAGCCACCGAGGTCTGCCCGAGAAACGGAACCCGCGCCGACCAGCGATCTCGCTGACCGGCCCGCAAGCTCATCCATCCGACGAGCGGCTCGACCCACTCGTAGGCCACGCGTCCCTGCCAACGGCCGAACACCGCGACCGCGCCCACCACGACGGGCACGACCGCCAGGACGACGGAGCGAGTGGTGTGGAGAACGACGCCTCCGGCGAGCAGGCTGACTCCAAGCACGAGGCATGGAGCGGGACCGAGCCCGAAGAGCCAGCCGGATTGGTCGGCCGAGCCGAGGCGGTAGCGACGAGGCTGGGTGACGCTCGGATTCATGCGCGCGCGGTGTCGCCGGGTCGCGCGGGCAACGAGGGATGGTCGTCGTCGCGGTCCGTCGCGGCCGCCGCCACCGTCGGCGCCTGGCGCTTGACGGGCTGGGGATGCGAGGTCCTACCGGCCGATCCCGGTACGGCCGCCCGCTCCGCCACCCCGCTCGGCCCCGCATGCGGAACGGGACTGGAAGTGGCGCGACTGCCACCCCCGCTCGCCGGGGACGGGGATCCGCTGCTCGAGGTGCCGGCAAGTCGGCTGACGGTGAGCGCGGTGAACATCGCCCTTTGCGTGGCGCGAGCTGGCGCGTGGGAGATCCCGTGCGCGACGACGGCCGCCTCGACGACCGGGAAGAGTCGGAGCAGGAGGAACGGTGAGAACGCGGCGAGGAGGAACATGATCGTCCCGATGAGGAGCGTTCCGATCTTCTGGTCGCCGGTGGCGAGGCCGCCGGTGTTGGAGCTCGCCAGCGCGGAGGCCGCGACCGCGAGGGTCACGGCGATGACGACCTTGGAGAAGACGAGGGCGACGACCAGCTCGGCGAGTCGGTGCAGGATCCGGCGCGCGCTGGGCCAGACAAACGCGGCGTATGCGAACGGGCTCAAGGCGAGCAGCACGTACAAGAGGGACGCGCGCACCAGCAGCTCCACCCACAGCACGAAGGCACCGAGGACGGCGACGAGCCCGAGGAGGAAGACCACGAAGGTCGGCTGCCCCGATGAGGCTTGGAACTGGCCGAGCGCGCGCAGAACCGCGGTGGCGTGGGTACCGGCCTGGGTGCCGGTGAGGATCCGGGCTGTGAGCTCGTCGGCCGTGCCGAGCAGCACCTGCACGACGCCGATGGTGCCGACGATGCCGAGGACGGCGAGCGGAACGTCGCGGGCGATGCGACCGATCATCGCGGGACCCTCACCGGTGAGCAGCCCGTGCACGACGCTAAGGAGGACGCAGAGCACCAGCACGCTGAGCGCCAGGCTGGCGACAACGCTGTACGGAGAATGTGCGCCGCTGCCGATCGGGCCGCCGGCGAACCAGTTGCTGGCGAGTGCAGGCGTGGACGATCGGTCGAAGAATTGGAGGAGGGCGGCCACGAACCAGGTGATCGAGTTGACGACCCAGCTCACGAGGCCGCTGACGATCTGGTCCCAGACCGCGCCGGTCGCTCGGCCCGCGGTCTGGTCCCAGATCCAACCGAGCCCGTTGAGCAAGCCGTCGAAGAGGCCCATCAGAGCGGATCGGGGCCGGGGAACCGGGTGAAGCCGGCGAGGGCGGCTTGCAGCTGGCCAGGGGTCGACGGACGCGCGTCGGGGTGGCCCGCAGGCGTGGGCCCCGGAACCTGGGTCTCGGCCCAGACCTTCCAGTCGCCGCGTTCCCACACCAGCTCGTCGTCGACGGTGGTCCACTCGGCGATGGGCGCGACCAGTCCGGTGAGCGAGAGCACGCCGACTCGCCAGATCGAGATCCGAGCGCGTTCGGCGCTGTATGCATCGACTCGGGTCGCGAGCACGGACACATCCCACGTGAGGTGGCCTTGCCCGCGGGCGTCGATGCCGTCGAGTTCTGCGAGCTGGGCCGACACTTGGGCGAAGTAGCCGGCCGCGCCGTCACGCGACGTGATGGCTTGCAGGGCGGGGATTCGATCGGTGGCGGGGAGATCGAGAAGACGCTGGCCTTGGCGAACGTAGGTTGTGGCTGCGGCAACGGCTCCCGGTTGGTTACGCGCGAAGCCCGTTGGCATGCCCGCCGTCGTGGACCGTGGTCCGGGCGCGCTGGCCGCGCTCCGGATCGGCGGAGCGACCGGCGTTGGGGACGCGACCAGCCCGCGCGCGCCCATGCCAGTGACCGCCGTGGCCACGAGGGTGAGGGCCAGGGTTCGGGCCTGAAGCGTGACGGCCGGCACGTCAGCCTCGGGAGGCGGTGAAGAGGAGGTTGACGATGGTCGGGGCGAGGCCAGTGATCGCAGCGCCGATGGCGCCGCCCATGACGAGATGCTTGCCGCGGGACGCGCCGGCGTAGTTCCCGGCCTGTTGCGAGAGGCCGAACAGTGCCGCGCCGATGAGGATGGCACCGAGGCTTCCCCAGAGGCCGACCTGCGCGGTCCAGTCGATGAGGCGCTGCAGAAAGCCAGCGCCGGGCAAGCCGTTCGAGCTCGGAGTCGCGTTCACGCCGTCGGCAACGAGCCGGCGGGCGACCGCAGCGAGCACTCCCATTCGTTCCTCCTTGCCGGCGTGGTGTCGGTCGCGACAAGGCACGCATCCGGGTCCGGAACCCACACGAGCGCGGTCGGGTCGTCGGAACTATCGGCGCGCGACGCCGCGACCGGTGCCGTGCGTCGGCTCCGTCGGTGCTCCGCTCAGCAGGCGGGCGTTGAGCCGCTCGTAGAGCTCGACGGTGTCGCGACTCGGGACATCGGCCGAGTCCACGGCGGCGAGGGTTCGCCGGAGGTCGCGCAGGGCGCTTTCGATCCCGCGGCGGTCGGCGGCGGCTGCGCACGCCTGCATCCGGTCCTGATAGAGCAGCTCGCTCGCCGGACACGCGCCGAGCCCGACGTCGGTCGCCCAGAGTGCTCGGCGCCAGTCCCCGAGTGTCAACGTCAGCGCGACGAGATCGTGCGCGACGTCAACGACGACGCGTTCAGCGTGGGCGACGTGCAGCTCCGTGAAGGCCCACTCGTAGCCGGTTGCCATGTCGAAGGGCCGTCCCCGGACGACGTCGAGGGCCTGGGCGAGGGTCGCGGCGGCTTCGGTGGTCGCCTGATGCTTCGCCCGCGACCGCGCCGCGACGAGCGCGTCGACGTCGGTCTGCACCGAGGCGTCAAGCCGACCGACGTGATGTTCGAACCACGGGAGGAGGAGCACACCTTCCGGGGAACGACCGAGCCCCTTTCGCGTCCCTGACACCCGGTTGAGCCAGGTCTGAGGTCGGGGTTCGCGGGCTGGCCAGAGCGCGGCCTTGATTCGCTCCTCGTGGATCCCTTCGGGGTGACACGCCAGGTAGACGACGAGCTCGACGCTCTTCGCGGTCAGAGGACCCGCGGCGCCGTGGACCATGACGGGGCCGACCACCCGCACCTCGAGGCCGGTTCGACGAGCCGAGGCCAGCGCGGTCGAGTCCGGCGAGGCCGGGGACAGCGTGGGGGCCACCGCGTTGGGGCGGGGCGGAGCCACGTGCGGCGCCGAGATCGGGTCAGGTTCGTCGGGCTCATCGCGAGCCGCCGGCGCGGGCAACGCGTGGGGCCGGTGCCGCAGCTTGGCCGCGAGCGCGAAGGCACCCAGGACGACCGCGACCCGAACAACTCCCCGCGGGTCGCCACGGGTGAGCAACGGTCGCAGCACGAAGGCGTCGAACGCGACCGCGAAGTCGATGATCGCGACGGCTGCGGCGAGACCGACCGTCCATTCCGCTCCGTGGACACGCCGAGACCCAGAGCCGGGCCCGCGCTCAGGGTCCGCAACCGGCGCCGGGCGCGAGGCGGTCCGCGAACCGCGTGGGTACTCCAGGGCAGGCACTCCTCGGCGACGCCGGAAGACGACTCGATAGGAAACGGCGCCGCTGACGACTCTCGACGCTGATGGCGTCGAGATGTGACGCGCGGCCCTACAGGTTGGGTCGGGGTCCCCCGCGGGGATGGTCCCGAAGCTGCGGTGGTGCAACTCGGCGCGTGCTTAGGCCCCTGGAGCCATGGTTTGGGCGGCGCGCTCGACAGCCCGGACAATTCCTTGGTACCCGGTGCAGCGGCAGAGGTTTCCGGAGAGCGCGTCGAGAATCTCGTCCCGGGTGGGTTGGGGATGTTCGGCGAGGTAGGCGTGCACTGACACGACGAATCCCGGGGTGCAGAAGCCGCATTGCAGGCCGTGCTCGGCCCGGAACGCTTCTTGAATGGGGCTGAGCTCACCGGGTGGCGCGAGCCCTTCGACGGTCGTGATCGTGGCACCGTCGGCTTGGACGGCGAACAGGAGACAGGAGCGCACCGCGTCACCGTCGAGGATGATGGTGCACGCCCCACAGACTCCGTGTTCGCAGCCGAGGTGGGTGCCGGTCAGCACGCAATCCTCTCGGAGGAAGTCAGCGAGGGTTTTGCGGGTCTCGACCGTCCCGCGGTGCGCGGTGCCGTTGACGGTCACCGAGATGGTCCGTTCAGGCATGGTTGGCCTCGTCGAGGGCTCGGGTGAGGCTGCGTTCGACGAGGTGCGCGCCGACGGATCGGCGGTAGGTGCTCGACGCGTGCACGTCCTCGGGGGGGTCCAGGTCGCGAACGGCGAGCTGCGCGGCTTCGCGGAGTGCCGCGGGGTCAGGTTGGGAACCGATCAGGGCTGTCTCGGCGGCGGGGGCTCGGACGGGGGTGCTGGCCATCCCGAAGAGGGCGATGGCGGCGCGTTGGACGGTGCCGCCGGGATCGAGCTGCAACGCGGTGGTGACACCGGCGAGGGCGAAGTCGCCGGCGCGGCGCGCGACCTCGTCGACGACGAATCCGCAGCGACCGTCCCAGACCGGGAACTGCACGGCGGTGAGGAGCTCGTTCGGTTCCAGGCTCGTCGTCCAGGTGCCGACGAAGAAGTCGGCGGCGGGCACGGTGTGACGGCCGGCGCCGGTGGCGATCTCCATCTGCGCGTCGAGCGCGAGGGCGACCGCGGGGAGCTCCGCCGCGGGGTCGGCGTGGGCGAGTGACCCTCCGACAGTGCCGCGGTTGCGGATCTGGAAATGGCCGATGAGGGGGGCGGCCCGGGCGAGGAGGGGCACAGCCTGGGCGAGCTCGGATCGTTCGATCGTCGCTTGGCGCGTGGTGGCTCCGACGGTGAGGGTGCCGTTGTCGCGTCGGATCCCCTCGAGCTCGTCGACGCGGTTGAGGTCCACCAGGTGTTCGAAGCGCGTGAGCCGGAGCGCGAGCATCGGGACCAGGCTCTGGCCTCCCGCGAGCGGCTTGATCTCATCGCCGTGCTCGGCGAGGAGCGCGACGACGTCGCTGACGGTGTCGGGCGCGTGGTACTCGAACGGCGCCGGCTTCATGTGACCCCGCGGCGCGGAACCGCGCGTCCGGCCGGCGCCTCGCGGCCGAATGTCACGCCGAGCGCGGGCGCCTGTCGGTCGGATCGGTCCACGGAGGCCGGGGAACGGCGGGCGGGTGTCATCCGAAGCTGGGGCGGATGAGCGCGCCGCCGTCGACCACCAGGGTGTGTCCGGTGATCCATGACGCGAAGTCGCTCGCCAGGAACAGTGCCGCCTGGGCGATGTCCTCGGGCTCGCCGAGGCGGCGGAGCGGGACGGTCGCGGCGACGGCCTCCTCCGCGGGTTCCCAGAGCGCCCGCGCGAAGTAGGTCTTGACGAGCCCCGGGGCGAGAGCGTTGACGCGCACGCCGGGCGCGAGGTCGGCCGCGAGAGTCTCAGTCAGATGGATGAGACCGGCCTTCGTCGTGTTGTAGATACCGATTCCGCGTTCGCCTCGGATGCCGCCGATCGACGCCACGTTGATGACGACACCGCCGTGGTCGCGCATCGTTGCCTGCCACGCGGCTTGGGTCCACACCAACGGTCCGCGGAGGTTCACCTGGAACGTCTTGTCGTAACGACCGAGGTCGATGTCGATGCTGGACCCCATGTAGGGGTTCGTCGCCGCGTTGTTGACGAGGATGTCGACGGCGCCGAACCGCTCGACGGTGGCCTGGACGCAGGCCTCGGCTTGGTCGGGTTCCCCGGCGTTGGCGGCGAAGGTCATGACGTGCTCGCGGGGCAGCGTGGCGGCGACCTCGTCGAGGGCCTCGACCTTCCGCGAGGAGAGCACGACGTTGGCGCCGGCGGCGGCGTAGATGGCGGCGATCGCGGCGCCGATCCCGCGGGAGGCGCCGGTGACGAGGGCGGTCTTGCCGTCGAGGCTGATCTCAGGCATCGGGACCTCCGAGGCGGCCGGCGTGGGGCTGCATCATGGTCGACGGGCGGTAAGCGCCGCGTCGACGATCTCGAGCGGGTGTCGGATGTCGACACCGGCGGCGGCGAGGAACCAGGTGCAGCCCGGGTTCGCGCTCACCACGACCGGAGCGCCGGCTCGGTCGATGGCCTGCAGCTTCCGTTCCCGTATCGCGGTGCCGAGCTCAGGTTGCAGGGCCGCGTAGGCGCCGCCGGCACCGCAGCACAGCCCGTCGTCGTCGAGCTCGACGATCGGCACGTAGCGGCGGAGGATCGTGCGGACCGCGAGGTGGGTCTTCTGGACGTGGCGGAGATGGCAGGGGTCGTGCAC
>DAIMHT010000028.1:0-12433 GCA_036723155.1 Actinomycetota bacterium | reverse complement strand
ATCGACGCCGAAGAAGACCGGCGATTCGAAATCGGCCGCGGGCGCCACGAAGCCCTCGTGAGCGAGGGGTCACCAGCCGCGGAACCAGCTCCGGGCGTCATCGAGGCGGTGATCTTCGACTACGGCGGGGTGATCTCGGCCCGCTTCCTCCGGGACCTGCACGTCTTCGAAGACGAGATGGGCTACCCGCGCGGGTCGGTGGAGGAGTTGATGTTCGGCCCGTCCGCCAGCACCGACGACGAGACGGTGCACGACTTCCACCGGCTCGAGACCGGCCACCTGTCCCTGGTCGAGTACCTCCAGGGTCTCGAGCGTCGCGCCCCGGAGGTCCTCGGCCGGCCCCTGGATCTCGCGGCGTACCGCGCGTTCGCGGGTGCCTCCGCGGTCGCGGTGCACTGGCCGGTCGTCCACCACATTCGACGGCTGCTTGACACGCCGCTGCGACTGGCGTTGCTCACGAACAACGTCCGGGAGTTCGGCGGCGCGTGGCGGGCAACCTTCCCGGTCGAAGAGCTCTTCAGCACCGTCGTGGACTCCAGCGCCGTCGGGATGCGCAAGCCCGACCCGGCGATCTACGCGTACACCTGCGACCTCTTGGAGGTCTCGCCGTCCGCGGCGGTGTTCCTCGACGACAACGACGACAACATCGCCGCCGCGGCGGCGATGGGAATCGAGACCGTCCACGTCGGCGTGGACCCGATCGTGGCCATCGAGGAGCTCGACGCCATTCTCGAGCGGCGGGGCGTCAGCTCCCGCTGACCTGCATCTCGCCGATGAGCACGGTGGCCCCGGCCGACGATCCGGGCAGCCAGCGGCGGTCGGCGCCCACCTCCACCAGGTCGAGCAGCATCCGCTGCAACGTCGACGCGACCGTGACCTCGCGTACCGGCTCGGCGAGGGTGCCGGCCCGGATCATCAGCCCCACCGCGCCGACCGAGAAGTCACCGCTGACCGGGTTGGTTCCCGAGTGCAGCCCACTGACCGACTGGACGTAGAGCCCCTCGTCGAGGGAGCCGATGATCTCGTCGGCGGTGCGGTGGCCCGGCGTGAGCGTGAGGGCGCGGGCCCCGACCCCCGGCGGGCCTCCGATGCCCCGCACCGCGGACCCGGTCGTGCCGCGCCCGGAGCGGCGCCCGGTGTACACGTTGTGGAGCTCGCCGCGCAGGATCCCGTCGGCGATCAGGGTCGTGCGGCGGGTGGGCACGCCTTCCCCGTCGTGGCTGGTAGCGCCGCGGGCGTCAGCATCGGTGGGGTCGTCGACGAGCGTCACGTGCGGCGCGGCGACCGCCTCGCCGTCGCGGCCGACGAACATCGACCGGCCCTTGAGGATCGCCTCGCCGTTGAGCGCGCCGCCGACCACACCGAGCACGGAACCGGTCACGAGAGGATCGAGCACCACGGGGACGCGTTGCGACCGGGTTTGGCGGGCACCGAGGAGCCGGACGGCGCGGCTCGCGGCGTCACGGGCCGCGCCGTCGACGTCGAGCTCGTCAAAGGCGCGACCGACGGAGAAGCCGTACGCGCTGCGGGTCTCGGGTCCGTCGCCGGCGAGCGCGACCGAGGCGCACGAGCACGAGGTGCGCCGGGTGGTGGCCTCGACGCCGAGCGAGCTGACGAGGGCGGTGTCGATGGCCGCGTCGCCGTACGAGGCCGACTCGACGCCTCGGACGAGGGGGTCGGCGGCGGCGGTGGCCGCTTCGAGCTGGAGCGCGAGCTCGACCTTGGCCGCGGTGTCGACGTGCGTGAGCTCGTCGCGCCACAGGTCGAGCTTGACCGGCTCGGACCCGTTGAGGTCGGTGGCGCGCACCAGGCCTTGCCATTCGTCGGGGGTCGCGAACCGGGCGTTGTCGCGGGCTTCGACGAGGGCGGCGTCGATGAGCTCCGGTTCGAGTGATCCGACCCAGGCGTATCCGAGGCGCCCGTCGCGCACGACCCGGACGCCTAGCCCGGCCTGCTCGGCGACGGTGAGCGACTCGACGTCGCCGCGGAGGACCTCGACGTCGGTCTCGCGTGACCGGACGACGTAGACCTCCACCTGCTCGCCGGGCTCGGCCCGGCCGGCGACCTGGCGCGCCGCGGCGACGGGTTCGAGGTCAGTCACGGGCGGTGCCGCCGACCGTCAGCTCGGAGACCCGCAGGGTCGGCTGCCCGGCCGAGACCGGGACGCCTTGCCCGTTCTTGCCGCAGGTGCCGGCCCACGTGTCGAAGTCCGAGCCGACCGCGTCGATGCGGCGCAGCACCTCCGGTCCGTTGCCGATGAGCTGGGCGGCCCGCACCGGTGCGGTGATCCGACCCTGCTCGATCAGGTACGCCTCGGTGACCCCGAACACGAAGTCGCCGGTCGCGGTGTCGACCTGGCCCCCGCCGAGCGCGACGCAGTAGAGCCCGAACGGGGTGTTGGCGATGATGTCGTCGGGGTCATCGTCGCCGGCGAGGAGATAGGTGTTCGTCATGCGGACCATCGGCAGGTGCTGGTACGTCTCGCGTCGACCGTTGCCGGTGCTCGGGCGTCCCGCCTTGCGGGCCCGCACGCCGTCCCACAGGTAGTCGGTGAGGACACCGTCTTCGATGAGAGTGGTCCGGCCCGCGGGGGCGCCCTCGTCGTCGACGGTGTAGGTCCCCCATTCGCGGGCGTAGGTGCCGTCGTCGACGAGGCTCACCATCGGGGCGGCGACGCGGGTCCCGACCCGGTCGCGGAACACCGAGGCGTCTCGATCGACGAGGTCGGCTTCGAGGCCGTGGCCGCACGCCTCGTGGAAGAGGACCCCGCCGGCACCGCGGCGCAGCACGACCGGTATCGGACCCGACGGGGCCGGCTTGGCCGCCAGCATCGCGACGGCCCGGTCGGCGGCGGTGGTGGCGATCGCCTCCGGTGCGATCTCGTCGAAGAGCTCGAAGCCGACGGTGCGGCCCGGGGCTTCGGTCCCGGTGCGCAACCCGGTGTCGCCCACCGCGACGCAGGTCACCGAGAAGCGCGTCCGCACCTGGTCGTCTTCGACGAGGACGCCGTCGGAGTTGGCCACGAGGATGTGGCGTCGCCCGTCGGCGTACCCGGCGCTCACCTGACGGACGGCGTCGCCGCGGTCACGCGCCGCGGCGTCGGCCCGTTCGAGCAGCTCCACTTTCCGGGACTTGTCGACCGCGTCGGGTGGCACGACGATCGGCGCGGGCGTGACGTCGCGCCGTTCGAGTGGGACGAGGGCGGGTTCGCCGGGCGCGCCGCGGGCCGCGGCGGCGCTCGCCTCGGCGGCGGCGCGCAGCCCCGCGGGGGAAAGATCGGCGGTGTGGGCGTAACCGGTCGTCTCGCCCCGCACGACGCGGACACCGGCGCCGCGGCGACGGCCGGACACGAGCTCCTCGACTCGGCCGTCGTCGAGGCGCCCACTCGATGATGTGCGGTCTTCGGCGAACACCTCGGCGAAGTCACCGCCGGAGCGGAGCGCGACGTTCAGCGTTTCCGAGAGCACGTCCGGGTCGATCAGAGGCTGGCTAGGGTAGGCGAATGCCGCTCCGTCCTGGCCTCAGCGCCGGCGCGAGCATGGCAGTCACCGAACGCGACACCGCGCTGGCGTTGTCGAGCGGCGACGTGGAGGTTCTGGCCACGCCGCGGGTCGTGGGTCTCGCCGAGGAAGCCACGGTCCGGGCGGTGCAGGGCGAACTCGATGACGGGACGACGACCGTCGGGTATCGCGTGCAGCTGGACCACCTCGCGCCGACCGCGGTCGGGGGGGAGGTGCGGGCCGAGGCGACACTCGAGACGATCGAGAGCCGACGGCTGACCTTCCGCGTCGCGGTGTCAGACGCCCGGGGGTTGGTTGCCGCCGGACGCATCACGCGTGTCGTCGTGGACCGGGTCCGATTCCTGGAGAAGGCCGCGGGAGGAGGCGTGTGACCGACGAGCGCAGCGAGGACCAGCCGGGCTGGGCGGCACCCGACGCTGCGCCGAGCGAGCACGAGCCCATCACGTGGGGCGCCCCGGCGGTGCCCCCACCCGGTGCGCCGCCCGCTCCGGGAGGCTGGTTCGAGCCCACCGCGCCGGTCGGCGGGGTTCCCGCGGTGCCACCGCCGCAAGCGGCGCCGGGCGCGCCGCGCCGCCGGCGGGGCAAGGGCTGGCTCGTGGCGCTCCTGGTCGTCTTGGGTGCGATCCTCGCCATGGCCATTGCGGGCACCGTCTTGTTCGTCACCCGCACCCTGCCCCCGTACAACGCGGCCAACGACTTCCTCACCGACGTCGCCCACGGGAACAACGCCGCCGCCGCGGGCCGGCTCTGCGCCGCGGATGCGGGTCAGTCCGACACGATCCAGCGGGTCCGCGATCAGCTGGGGAGCCACAGCAAGACGATCTCGGTGAACCCGTTCGGCGTCGACCGGTCCGGTGACACCGCCCGGGTCGGGTTCAGCGTGAGCTACAGCGACGGCACCAGCACCCGGAGCTTCAAGATCCCGGTGGTGAACGAGAACGGCACGTGGAAGGCCTGCCCCTGATCGTCCCGAACGGGGACGGTCACGCCAGGTTGCTGCGCCTCGGGTAGGCGTCGGCGGGATCGGTGAGGACGTTCACGAGCGCCGGACCGGGGTGGGCGAGCGCCCGGTCGAGCGCGGCGCCGAGCTCCGAGGGGTCGCGCACCAGCTCGCCAGGCACGCCGAGCGCCGCCGCCGCGAGCTCGTAGCGGGTCTCGGGGGCGAGGTCGGCGACGAGGTCCTCGCCGTACAAGAGCTGCATCGGGTGCTTCTCGAGCCCCCAGATCCCGTTGTTGCCGACGACCGCGGTCACGTTGACGTCGTGGCGGGCCAGCGTGTCGAGGTCGCCGAGGGCGAACCCGATGGCCCCGTCGCCGAAGAGCGCCACGACCTGACGGTCGGGGTGCGCGAGCGCGGCACCGAGCGCGTAGCCCATCCCGGCGCCGAGGCACCCGTAGGGGCCGGGACCGATGAATCCACCGGGGGTGAACGTGTCGATGTACCGGCCGGCGTAGGAGACGAAGTCGCCGCCGTCTCCGACGACGATCGCGTCGCGCTCGAGTCGGGGGCGCAGCTCGCCGTAGATGCGCACCGGGTCGATCGGCGTCGCGTCCGACCCGAGCCGGGCCTCGTCGGCGGACCGACGGGCGAGCTCGTCGTCGCGGAGACGCGCCAGCCAGGCCTCGCGCGCCGCCCGGGTCGTGGCGTCCCCGTGGGCGGGGGCGGACTCGGCGAGGCCGGCGAAGGTTCGGCGCAGGTCGCCGGTCGTCTCCGCCGCGAGCAGGGCGCGGGCCGCCGTCCTCGGCTCGGCGTCACGGAGGTGCACCACGGCCGCGTCACCGAAGGAACCGAACGCGAGGCGGAAGTCCAGGGGTGTGCCGGCCACGATCACCAGGTCGGCCTCGGCGAACGCCAAGCCCCGAGCCCGCGAGAAGGCCAGCGGGTCGTCCGCGGCGACGACGCCGCGGGCCATGTCGTTGACGAAGACGGGCACGCGCGTCGCGTCGGCGAAGGCGCGCACCTCCGCTTCGGCTCCGGCCCAGTACACGTCGGCGCCGGCCATCAGCACCGGCCGGTGGGCTCGGCCCGCGAGGCGCGCCACCGCTGCGATCGCCTCGGGGTCGGGGACGGCTCCGGTGAGACTCGCCGGGTCGGGCGCGTCGGGCACGGGGGCGGCGCTGGGCCCCCAGCAGTCGAGGGGAACGTCGACGAACGTCGGCCCCCGGTGGGGGGTTCGGGCGGCGCGCAGCGCGGCGTCGAGGCGGGCCGGGACCTGCTCGGGCGCGGTGGCGGTGCCCGCCTGCTTCGTGACCGACGCGACGATGGGGACGTGGTCGAGCTCTTGGAGTGAACCGGAGCCCCAGCGGGCTTGGGGGGCGCGGCCGCCGATGACGGTGACCGGGGAGCCGTTGAGGAACGCGGTGGTGATGGCACTCACGCCGTTCGTCACGCCGGGGCCCGCGGTCAGCGCCGCGACCCCGGGCCGGCGCGTCACCTTCGCCCAGCCCTCGGCGGCGAACGCCGCGGTCTGCTCGTGGCGGGTGTCGACGAGGCGGACGCCGGCGTGGGCGCAGCCGTAGTAGAGGGGCCAGAGATGGCCGCCGTTCAGCGTGAAGACGGTGTCGACGTCGTGAGCCTGCAGGGTCGCGGCGGCGAGGTGCCCGGCGTCGGGTTCGGTCACGCGGGCTCGCGGGTGTCGGCGCGGAGGAAGTCGTCGAGGGCGTCGAACCAGGCCGCGGGGTTCTCGAACTGGGGTGAGTGCCCGGCGTCGGGGATGACCACGAGGTGCGCGCCGGGGATGGTGGCGGCCATCGCCGCGGACACGTCGACGAACGGCGTGTCTTGCTCGCCCACCATGACGAGCGTCGGGCAGCGCACCCCGGCGAGCGCGCCGAGCTGGTCCGGTTGGTGCACGATCTCGGCGACGAGCGCGATCCACATCTGGGGCGACAAGGCCTCCCATTTGCGGTCGCCGAACTCGCGGTACCCCGGCCGTTCGGCGAGGAGCCGTTGGTGCGCGGGCGTGCCGAGGGGATCGAGCTCGTCTTGGGCGGCCTTCAACACCGCCATGCCGTCCCGGCGGGCGATCTCGATCCCGAGGTCGACGGTCGTGGGGTCGATACCGGGGGGCGGCCCGGGGCTGGTGTCCATCAGCACCAACGCGTCGACCCGGTCGGGGTGGTCGAGCAGGAGGCGACGCGCCACCATCCCTCCCATCGAGTGGCCGAGCAGGCGGAACTGCTCGAAGCCGAGACCGGTGGCGACACCGACCGTGTCCGCCACGAGACGATCGAGCGAGTACGCGCCTTCGTCGGCCGGATGGTCGCTCGACCCGTGACCCCGGTGGTCGAAGATCACGACCGTCGCGTGTTCGGCGAGGCTCGGGACGTGGTCGGCGAAGTCCTCCTTCGCGCCACCGAAGCCATGGACGAGCAGCACGGGGGGTCCGGCGCCGCGGCACTCGACCGCGAGGCTGACACCGTCGTCCATCGTCATGCGCATGGTGATGCCTCCGCCCGGAAGGGCCCGCCCGACAGCCCGTAATCTACGGGCATGTCGCTCCCCGAGGTGTCCCCCGCGCGCTCCCGTGCGGGCTGGGTCCGCCTCCTGCGGCTGGCGGTGAGCGCGGGCCTCCTCGCGGTGCTGGTCACCAAGATCGACTTCGCCGACATGGTCCCCGAGAACCGCAGCCTCCCGGGGACGATCGCCTTCCTCGTCGTCGGAATCGTGTTGATGGGGTTCAGCCTGGTGCTGGCGGCGTGGCGCTGGCAGCGAGTCCTCGACGTCTTCGACGTCCACGTCCCGCTGCGCCGGCTCGTGTCCCACTATTTCGCGGGCCAGTTCGTCGGCAACGTGCTCCCGTCGACGGTCGGGGGCGACGTGTTGCGGGTCACCCGCACCGCCCGAGACATCGGGGCCCGGGACGTGGCCTTCGCGTCGGTCGTGCTCGAACGGCTCACCGGGTTCGTCGCGCTCCCGTTCTTGCTCTTCCTCGGCTTCCTCGCCGACCCGGACCTGTTCACCGCACCGAACGCCTGGATCGCGCTCGTCACCGGCGGCGCCACGATCGGGTTCCTCGTCCTGATCATCATCGTCGCCGGTCACCCCAACGTCGCCGGCCGGTTCACCGAGCACGAGAACTGGATGCGCTACATCGGGGCGATCCACGTCGGCATCGACCGGCTGCGCCGCGGCCCGCGCGATGCCGCGGCCGCGCTCGGCGCCGCGGTCGCCTACCAGTTCGTGGTCGTCAGCGCGGTCTATTGCGCCGTCCACACCATCGGCTTGACGGTGCCGAACGCGGCGGTGCTCGCGTACGTGCCGGCCGTCGCCATGGCCCAGGTGCTGCCGATCTCGGTCGGCGGGTTCGGTCTGCGCGAGGGGATGCTCGCGCTGCTCCTGCACCCGCTCGGCGCCACCACGACCCAGGCGGTCGCGGTCGGCTTGCTCTGGTACGCCATGATGCTGATCGTCAGCCTCGGTGGCGCGCCCGCGTTCGCGATCGGGGACCGCACCCCGGCTCCGGTCGGGGGCGAGACGTGACGCTGGCCGACCCATCGCCCGGCGCCGCGGTGACAACCCACCCGCGGCGCCTCCACCGACGGTTCCCGGGGGCACGGGTTCTGGGGAACGGGGCCGTCCTGTACTGGTGGGCCGAGGTCGCGTTCATCGGGATCTTCTACTTCGTGTACTCGACCGTCCGGAACCTCAACCAGGGCGGCACCGCCGCGGCCCGACACCACGCGATGCAGATCATCGACTTGCAGGGCTACCTCGGCATCAACGTCGAGCACAGCCTTCAGCACTGGGCGCTGGGGTTCGAGCCGCTCATCATCGCGTGCAACTACTTCTACGGGTCGTTGCACTTCGTCGTCACGGCCGGTGTCCTCATCTACCTGTACCACAAGTGGCGCGACGACTATCCGTTGTGGCGCAACGCGCTGGCCATCGCGACTGGTGTCGCGCTGATCGGGTTCGTCTTCTATCCCCTCATGCCACCGCGGCTGCTCCCCGCCCACTTCGGGTTCGTGGACACCCTCGCGAAGGATCCGGCGTTCTGGTCGTTCAACTCGGGTGCGGTCAACAAGATCTCGAACCAGTTCGCGGCGATGCCGAGCGTGCACTGCGCGTGGGCGCTGTGGTGCGCGTGCGCGCTCGTGCCGCGCCTCAAGCACCGGTGGGCGAAAGCCGTCGCGGTCGTGTACCCGCTGTGCACCGTGACCGCGATCGTCTTGACCGCCAACCACTACCTGCTCGACGCGGTCGCCGGTTTCTCGACCCTCGGGATCGGCTACGTGGTGGCGCGTCTCACCACCCGGGCCGGCCGTCGGCCCCTCGCCACCCCCACTCCGACCTCCTGACCGGCGCGTGGACCTCGACCACGTGGCGCTGGCCACGCGCGACGTGACCGAGGCGCTCCACGTCCTCGTCGAAGAGCTCGGGGCCACGGTGCTGTCCGGCGGGCAGATGCCGGGCTTCCGGCCCATGCAGGTCCGGCTCGGCGACGACACCGAGGGCATGACGGTCGAGCTCCTCGAGCCGTGGGAGCCGACGGCGAACGACTTCCTCGCCCGCTTCCTCGACCGGCACGGCGACGGCCCCCACCACCTCACGCTCAAGGCCGACGACTTCGACGCCGCCCTCGACGCGGTCCGGGCCACCGGCCGGGAACCGGTCGGGATCAACCGAGCCGACCCCATGTGGTTCGAGGCGTTCATCCTCCCCCGCGACGCGTTCGGGACCGTGGTGCAGATCGCCGCCCTAGCCCCCGACTACCCGTTCGGGAGCCGGTTCGCGTTCGCCCGGGCCCACGGGCCCGAAGGCGCGCCGGTGTGGTGGCCCCCGACCGGGCCCCGCGCGCCCGAGGCCGTCCGGTTGCGTCAGGTCGTGTTGCGCACCGAGGACCTCCCCGGCGCGTACGCGTTCTTCGGCAACCTGCTGGGCGGCGCCGTCGTGGCGCACGGCGGGGACTTCGTCGAGGTGCGGTGGCCCGGCGGCGCGCAGCTGCGTCTCGAGCGGGGCCCGGGGCCCGGTGGCATCGTCCGCCTCGAGCTCGACGGCCCGCCCCGCGACCTGCTGATCGCCGGGACGCGCTTCGTGACGCGCTGATCAGTCGCGGTGGCCCCGCTCGCGGTAGTGCTGGAAGATCAGCCCACTCACGAAGCCGATCAGCGCCGGCACCGCGATCACGAAGAAGATCGGGATCGTGACCTGACCGAAGACGAAGTCGATCTTGGCGTCCTCGAGGTTGATGAACGCGAAGACCAAGATCAAGACGACGACGAGGACCGCGAGGATCTCGCGGGCGGTGGGCCGCCATCCCGGCTCGACCCGCTTCGGGCCCTCCGCCGGCTCCTGCACCGCTCCCCCTCTGCCTCGCCGCTGCCGGGGTGATGCTACCGATCGGCCGGGAGTGGTGACGGGCCGGTGATGGTCGTCACGACGGGACGGATCGGGACGGGCCGCTCGATGACGAGGCCGCGGACGCTCTCGCGCACCGCGCGATCGGCGAGGGACAGCGCCGAGTCGCGGGCGCTGACGAGCGCCAGGCGACGCGGGGGGACACCAGCCAGGGCCAGCATCCGCACGCCGCTCAGCTCGGTGGGAACCGCGGTCTCAGGGAGGACCGACGCGCCCGCGCCGGCCGCGACGAGGTCGCCGATGAGCCGGATGCCCTCGACCTCGACCGTGACCGGCAGGGTGATCCCCCGCTGCGCCGCGGCGTGGTCGACCTCGGTGCGGAGCGGGTTCCCGACCGGAGGGAGGACCAGCCCGAGCCCGAGGAGCGCGTCGAGGGGGATCGGGCCCTCCCGGAGGGAAGAGCTCTCGGGGACGACAGCGAGGAGCGCCTCTTCGAGGAGCGTCTCGACGAGGAGGCGCCGTTCGTGGACGGGCTCGGTCACGACCGCTTGGGCCAGCTCCCCGGCGAGCACCTCGGCGACGAGGCGCTCCGAGGCGCCCTCGTTGACCCGGAGCCGGATGCCCGGGGCGCGGGTCCGGAGCACGGCCACGAGGCTGGGCACGATCCACCGGCTCGCGGTCCCGACGATCCCGAAGCTGGCGTCGCCGGTCTCGAGGCCCTGCAGCATGGACAGGTCGGCCCGGAGCGCCTCGAGCTCGCGCCGGACCCGCCGGGCCCGGTCGAGGACCCGCTCCCCGCATTCGGTGGGGACGGCCCCCCGCCGGGTGCGGGTGAGCAGCTCGACGCCGAGCTCCTCCTCGAGCTGGCGGACCTGCTCCGACACGTTGGACTGGACGGTGCTCAAGGCGTCGGCGGCGGCGGTGAAGGAGCCTTCCTCGGCGATCGCGAGGAGGGTGTCGAGGTGGCGGAGCAACATGGGGACGAAGTTACCATCTCTGTACTCGATGGTAACGATCAGATCTGACTGTTGGACAGATAGCCCGGGTTCCGCGACCATGGGCGATGCAGGCCGCCGGTGGGAGCCGGCATCCCCCCTGTCGGCTCCCCGGCACTGCACCTCATTCACACCACGACCCGCGGAGGACAACGGTGGCGATCGACACCGTGTCGAACCTGATCTTCACCGGCCCCCTGGCCTGGACCACCGACGCCGCCTGCGTGGGACAGACCAGCCTGTTCTTCGCGCCCGCCGGCGAGCGGCCCGAGACCCGGGTGCTGCGGGAGAGCCGAGCGCGGGGGATCTGCCGCGACTGCCTCGTCCTCGCCCCGTGCCGGGACTGGGCCCGCGAGCAGCGCGAGTACGGGTTCTGGGGCGGCGAATCCGAAGAGGAGCGCGCCGCCGCCGGGTTCCGGGTCGACATGCCGGTCGGTCGCGTGGCCCGCTACCCGAAGGGTGACGGCCAGCCGGTCAAGCCGCGCGACGCACGCGAGTCCCGCGTCGCGTAGCCCGGTCACGGCGCCCGCCCCGACCGCCGCGGGCGCTCACTAGTCTCCCGGCCGTGCCGCCCGAGGGCGTCGATCTCGAGAAGCTGCGACCGTGGTTCGCCGCGCACGTCCCTGACGCCAGCGGCGCCCCCCTCGGGGCGCAACTGATCGCGGGCGGCCGGTCGAACCTCACGTACGTCATCGACGACGGGGCCCACCACTGGGTGCTGCGCCGCCCCCCGCTCGGCCACGTCGTCGAGACCGCCCACGACATGCGCCGCGAGTTCCGGGTCCTCTCCGCGCTGCACGGCACCGATGTCCCGGTCCCTCAGGTCTTCGCGTTCAGTGACGACGAATCGCTGATCGGCTCGCCGTTCTACGTGATGGAACGCGTCGACGGCCGCATCCTGCGCACCACCGAGGAGATGGCGGTCCTCACCCCCGCCGAGGCCCGAGGGTGCTCCGAGCATCTCGTCGACGTCCTCGCGTCGCTCCACACCGTCGACGCCGCCGCCGTCGGGCTCGCCGACTTCGGGCGCCCCGACGGGTTCCTCGCCCGCAACGTCGCCCGGTGGACCAAGCAGTGGCACGCGAACAAGACCCAGGAGCGCCCCGCGCTCGACGAGCTGAGCCGCCGGCTCCAGGCCGCGGTGCCCCCGTCCGGACCGCCGGGCATCGTGCACGGCGACTACCGGCTCGACAACACGATGCTCGCCCTCGACGACCCCAGCCGCATCGTCGCGGTGCTCGACTGGGAGATGTCGACCCTCGGCGATCCCCTCACCGACCTCGGCCTCTTCCTCGTCTACTGGGGTGGAGGCGCGCAGCTCGCGGTCCTCACCCCCCAAGGCGTCGCCGACCTTCCCGGCTTCTTGACCCGGGACGAGATCATCGCCCGCTACGCCGAGCAGTCGGGACGGACGGTCGAGCACCTCGACTTCTATGTGATCTTCGCCATGTTCAAGCTGGCCGTCATCGTGGAGGGAATCAACGCTCGGTTCCTGATGGGCAAGACCCTCGGCGACGGCTTCGCCGACATGGGCGCGATGGTCGCGACGCTGGCCGAGCAGGCCCTCGAGCTCGCCGGCCGTTCCGACGACCCGCGTCTACGGGGCTGAGTCGTAC
>DAIMHT010000027.1:6995-13223 GCA_036723155.1 Actinomycetota bacterium | reverse complement strand
TCCTCGACCGCGGCGTGCCACACCCGAGGGACGCGCACCGCGACGCTCGCGGCGACGTCGCGGTAGAAGCGGGCCTCGGCGATCCCGAGCCCGACGGCGTCGACGAAGCGTCGTTGCCGTTCGTCGAACGGGGCGAGCTTCACGAACATCGCCGTCGGCCGATCCGGGGCATCCCGACCGTAGGTGAGCGCGATCCGGGCCCGTCCCGTCGTGCCTGAGTGCCGCGCGACCACGTCGACGGCGGTCACGGGCACGTCGAGCACCTCTGACAGCCACGACGGGGTGACGTCGTCGACATCGACCGGGAGTGGGATGCCGGTCACCTCATGCGGCCCGACCGAGCCGATGCTGGCATGACGCGTTCCCTCCTGGCCGCTGCGGCCAGTGTCGCGCACCCCCACACGCACCCACGGGGGCCAGGCCGAGGCGGGCAGTCGAGTCTGTGCCGGACCGCGGTCGGTACGATCCCAGTTCCGGACCCCGAGAGAAGAGAGGTGCGATGGCCCGCATCACGATCCTTGATCCCACTGCGACACCCCCCGAGCTGACCCCCGAACCGGGACCCGACGCCGGGTCGCTCGCGGGGCGCCTCGTCGGTCTCCGCACCGACGAGACCTGGCAGTCGTGGGAATGGGTGCTCGACGAGTGGAAGCAGTCCCTCGACGCGGCCGGCGCTTCGGTCCGGGTCTGGAACGCCGGCAATCGCATCGGCGAGGAAGGCGAGCGCACCTTCCGGGAGCTCGACGAGTTCGCCGCCGGTGTCGACGTCGCGATCGTCGGGCTCGGCAACTGAGGCTCCTGCACCTCGTGGAGCGTTCACGACACCGTCGCGGCTGCTCTCGAGGACAAGACGGCGGTCGTCGTCGTAACCGCAGAGTTCGAATCCTTGGCGCACACCATGGCCGCCAACGCCGGCCGGGCAGGGTTGCGCGTCCATGTTCTCCCGTATCCGCTCGAGACGCGAGCCGAGGCCGACGTGCGGGCCATCGCGCGTCAGCATTGGCCCGCATTGCTCGAGACGCTCGGGGCCTCAGCGTGACCGCTCCCGTGACCACCGGGCGGGTGCGGTGACCGAGAGCAGCATCGAGTCGCGCGTCGACTGTGGGCCTGACGGGTGCACGATCGACTGGCTGGCCAGCGCGCGCCTCGAGGTCGACGACGATCCGGTGGCGTTCACCAAGCTGGCGACCGACGCCGGATGGGGGGACGGCCTGCCGCTCGTCCCGCCGACCGAGGAACGGGTGCGGGCCCACGTCGCCGCCTCCGGACGGTTCCCCGACGAGCACCTCTGCGACCTCCCGCCCCGCAACGGGCGCGCCACAGTGGAGAAAGTCGCGATCAACGCCGTGATGGCCGGCGCACCGGCCGAGGCCATGCCGCTGCTGTGCTCGGCGGCCGAGGCGATGGCTGACCCCATCCTCAACCTGTTCGCGCTCAACACCACCACCTCCTGTGTGGTCCCGGGGCTGTTCGTGAACGGGCCGAGCCGAGAACGGCTCGGGATCCCCTACGACGTCGGCTGCTTCGGCGGCGCGGCGGGCCCCGGGCCCGGGATCGGTCGCGCCACCCGCCTCATGATGCGCAACGTCGGCGGTCAGGTCGTCGGCGTGTCCTCCAAGAGCGTGTTCGGCTCGCCCGGACGCGTCAGCGGCATCGTGGTCGGCGAATGGGAGGAACGCTCACCGTGGGCCCCGTTCGCCGAACGGCGAGGCGTCCCCGGTGACGCAGTGACGGTGCACGGCTGCACCGGCACGATCGACGTCGCCGACATCTACGCCGACAACGGCGTCGATCTCCTCGAGCTCGTCGGCAAGTCCCTCGCCTTCCCTGGGACCAACGCGTTCATCGGCGCGCACCACGGAGCCGAGATCCTCGTCTGCCTCGCCCCGCCGTGGGCCGATCTCATCGCCGCGGCCTACCCCAACATCGCCGACGTCCAAGAACGGCTCCACGCGTACGCGTCGCTCCCCGTCACCTGGTGGCCCGCTCCGCACCAGGCCAAGGCGCACGAGAACGGCCGGGTCGACGAGGCCGGCCTCGTGCACCTCGTCGAGCACCCCGACCACATGCTCGTCATGGTCAACGGCGGCCTCGGGAACCTCCACGCGATGGCGCTGCACAGCTTCGGGCCGACCCGCGCCGTCACCCGGCCGTTCTGACGTGCCGCTGCGCATCCTCAACATGCTCGGCGACCGGGCCGCGGCGGCGGCGCGCGCCGCGGTCCCCGACGCCGAGATCATCGCGGTCCCGAACGACGTCATCCCCGACGACCTGCACGGGGACGTGCTCTTCGCCGCCTGGTCGCTCGGCCACCCCGTCTTCGACCGGCTCGACGATCTCGGCATTCAGTGGATGCACCTCCCCGGAACCGGGGTCGACGCCTGGCCGAGCACCCTCCTCGAGGGCCGCACCGTCACGTGCGCCCGCGGCGTCAGCGCCATCCCCATCGCCGAGTTCGTGCTCGCCGCCATCCTCGCGTTCGAGAAGCGATTCCCGGACACGTGGCTCGACGTCCCCCCCGCGCACTGGAACGTCGCCGACCTCGATGAGCTCGCGGGCAAGACGGTCGGGCTCGTCGGGCTCGGTGGGATCGGCGCCGCGGTCGCGAAGCGGGTGCTCGCCTTCGACGCTCGGGTGCGGGCCATCCGCCGCCGCCCCGACCAGCCGCCGGTCCCCGGCGTCGAGATCGTCACCGACCTCGACGACCTCCTGCGGACCGCGGATCACCTGGTGCTCGCCGCGCCGGCGACCCCGGCGACGGTCGGACTGCTCGACGAGGCCGCGTTCGCGGCCGTGCAGCCGGGGCTGCATCTCGTCAACATCGCCCGCGGGAGCCTCGTCGATCAGGACGCGTTGCGCGCCGCGCTCGACGACGGCCGAGTGGCCCGGGCCAGCTTGGACACGGTCGATCCCGAGCCCCTCCCGGCCGGGCACTGGATGTACACCCATCCCCGAGTGCGGTTGAGCGCGCACGTGTCGTGGGTGACTCCCCGGGCCTTCGATCGAATGCTCGCCGCGTTCGCCGAGAACCTGTCCCGCTTCGTCGCCGGTGAGCGCCTCGAGGGTCTCGTCGATGCCGAGGAGGGCTACTGAGCCCGCCCGGGGTCGCAGTCGTCGGCAGCGGGTTCGGAGCGCGGGTGCATGTCCCCGCGTTGCGGGCGGCCGGGTTCGACGTCGTCGCCCTGGTCGGGCGCGACCCCGATCGGACCCAACGGCGCGCCGAACGGCTCGGGATCCCCGACGGCAGCACCGACCTCGCGGGGGTGCTCGACCGCGGAGACGTCGCCGCGGTGACGGTGGCGACGCCGCCGTCGACGCACGCGGCGGTGGTGATCGCGGCGGTCGAAGCCGGCAAGCACGTCTTGTGCGAGAAGCCATTCGCGCGGAACGCGGTCGAGGCCGAAGCCATGCTTCACGCCGCGACGACCGCGGGAGTCACGCACCTCGTCGGCCACGAGTTCCGATTCGCGCCGGAGCGGGCCGTGATCGGACGCGCGATCGCGGGTGGGACGCTCGGCGAGGTGCGGTTCCTCTCCCTCGTCCAGTTCGTTCCGCTGGTCGCCGACCCGGCGGCGCGGACGCCACGGTGGTGGTTCGACCCGGACGCCGGCGGGGGCTGGCTCGGCGCGTCGGGCTCGCATGTCGTCGACCAGGTTCGGGCTTGGGTGGGCGAGTTCGCCGAGGTCAGCGCGCGACTGGGCGTCGTGTCGGCCCGCGATGGCGTCGCGGAGGATTCGTTCACCGCGCGATTCCGGCTCGTGAACGGGGCTGACGGCGTGCTGCAGCAGACCGCCGCCGCCTGGGGCCCGCTCTCCGGAGTGACGCGGGTCGCGGGGTCGCGCGCAAGCGCGTGGATCGACGGCACCGAGGCTTGGATCGCGGACGCCGACGGGACGCGGCGCCTCGAGATCGCACCCGATCTCGCGGTCCCGCCGCCACCCCCCACCAGCGACGATCCCCGGCACCGGTTCACGCACCTCGAGCTCGGGCCGTTCACCCGGCTCTGCGAGGTCCTCCGAGCCGGGGTCGAGGACCGGCCGTTCGAACCCGCGGTGCCGGTCGCGACGTTCGTCGACGGTGTCGCGTCCATGCGGGTCCTCGACGCCATCCGCGCCTCGGCGGCGAATCGCGGGGAGACCGTCCGCCTCTGAGACGCGAGCGCGGCTTCGACCAGCGGGCGCGTGGACGATCGCGGCGACGCCCTCCGGCCCCGGGGCGGTCCGCGTAGTGTCGCCCCGTGGGCGCCCGGAGCCGTGGGGGTCCCCCGCGGTCGGCTCGGTTCGTGTGTTGCGTCGGCGCGACGCTGATCACCCTCGTACTGGGCACCGCCACCTCGGGCGCGTCGGCCCCGTCCGGTATCCCCGAGCCGACACCGGCGTCGCCGGGCCCGCCCCAGGCGTTGCGGGTCGACGGGTTGACCGCTCCGATCGGCTTGGGCGTCAACGACATCCAGTTCGCCTGGCAGGTCAACGACGGGCGTCGAGGCGCGATTCAGCGCGCGTACCGGATCATCGTGAGCCGCCAGGTCCTCACGGGCACGCCCGGCGCGACCACGCCGGTCTGGGACAGCGGCCAGATCATGGCCGCCGACCAGTCCGCGGTGCCGTACGCGGGACCGGCGTTGGCGCCGGACGCCGCCTACCAGTGGACGGTGCAGACCTGGAGCCAGTCGGACGGACCGGGACCGCTGGCGCCGCCGGCGCACTTCGAGACCGGGCTCACCGACCAGGACTGGCACGCCCAGTGGATCCAGCGCCCCGCCAGCGACCCCGACCAGTACACCTACGCCCGCAAGGAGTTCAACGTCGGCGGATCCCCGATCGTGCGCGCCCGGGTCTCGGTGTCGGGCGACCAGCAGTACGAGCTGTCGATCAACGGCGTCCGCGTCGGCAAAGGTCAGGCGTACAGCTACCCCGACGCCCAGTACTACGAGACGCTCGACGCCACCCGCGCCCTCCGAGCCGGACGCGCCAACGCGCTCGGCCTCCTGTACAGCTGGCAGGGCGCCACCAAGGCCCACCCCGCCGGCAGCCCGGGCGTGATCGCGCAGCTCTCCGTGCTCCACCAAGACGGGAGCAGCGAGCTCGTCACCACCGACGGCTCGTGGCGCGTCCTCAAAGCCAACTGGCTCCCAGGAACCCAACGCGACCAGGAAGGCGATCAGGTCGACTTCACCGAGAACATCGACGGGGCCCACGCCCCGCTCGGGTGGGACCAACCCGGATTCGACGACCGGAGCTGGGTCGCCGCCACCGTGCTCGGACCCGCCGGGGTCGCCCCCTGGACCCACCTCATCCCGGTGCGAACCCGAATCGTCGAGCAGCCCGTCCGAGCCGTCTCGCTCACCCGGCTCGCCAACGGCTCGGTCGTCGCCGACTTCGGGAAGGTGTACGCCGCGGTCCCGACCGTCACGTTCCACCACGGAGCGTCCGGCCGACGCGTCGCCATGCACGCGGGGTTCCTCCTCGACTCCCATCCACCGTCGGGCCCCCAGGGCCAGGTCTCCACCGTCCACGGAACCCAGCACACCGACATGAGCTACTCGTACGTGCAACGCGGTGGCACGCAGACCTTCCATCCCTTCGACTACCTCGGGTTCCGCTACCTCCAGATCGACAAGCCCGGCGAGACCCTCGCCCCGTCGGACGTCGTGGCGCTGACCCGCCACACCGCCATGCCCGAGACGCCGCCAGCCACGTTCTCGTCGCCCGATCCGACCGTGAACGCCGTGTTCCAGCTCGGCCTCCACTCGGCGCTGTTCACCGCCCAAGAGCAGTACCTCGACACGCCGACGCGTGAGAAGGGCCCGTGGCTCTGGGACGGGTTCAACGAATCGCAGACCGCCATGACCGCGTTCGGCGAGCAGAACCTCACCCGCAAGTCCCTGCTCGAGTTCGCCCAATCCCAAGCGCGGTACTGGCCCCAAGGTCGGATCAACAAGATCTATCCCACCGGCCTGGGCGCCCAGGACATCAACGAGTTCAGCGAGATCTACCCGGAATGGGCCTGGCAGTACTGGCTCGCAACCGGGGACCGCAGCCTCCTCGAAGCTGTCTACCCCACGATCGCGAACCTCTCCGACTACGTGCAGAACGCCGTCGCCCCATCGACGGGACTCGTCACCAGCCTCCCCGCGACCAACATCTACTACGCGTTCCCGGTCGTGACGCGGCTCAACGTGCTCGGAACGGATGTCTTCCGCCGCGCCGGGGACATCGCGGCGGTGCT
>DAIMHT010000027.1:5193-6895 GCA_036723155.1 Actinomycetota bacterium | reverse complement strand
CCCGGATGGGCGAACATTCTCGCCCAGGGAGCGACCTTCACGTGGGAGGTGTGGAAGCCCTCCGACGTCATCGGCGACAGCATGTCCCACGGCTGGGGCGCCAACGTGGTCGTCGAGATTCGACGCGAGCTGCTCGGCGTCGAGCCGACCGGCCCCGGCTACGCGACCTTCGACGTCACCCCACCGCGTGGCGGGCTGGCGTCGGCGTCCGGGCGTGTCCCCACCCCGCGCGGGTCGATCACGGTCGCGTGGCAGCACGGGAGCGGCCCGGGGACCTCGACCCTCAAGCTCATCGTCCCTGCTAACGCCACCGCCACCGTTCGACTCGCGACGTCACGTCCCACGCACGTCACCGAGAGCCACCATCCGCTGAACCGGGCCGTCGGGGTGCAGCTCGTCGGGACCGACCACGGCGACACCATCGTCCGAGTCGGCGGGGGCACCTACGACTTCCAGGTCCGATGACCGGCGGCCGGGTCGGCGGGAGGCGCCCGACCCCGCCGCGTCCCGCCCCGGTGTTGCCCCACCGGGCCGGTGCCGAGATGGCCGACGACGGGCTACCAGTCGGTCCCGAACCGGTCCCGGTAGGTGTGCTCGGCGAACGGCTCTCGTCGCGGGGGCCCCAACGCCTTGCTGGGGTACCCGAGGGGCACGACGGCCTGGGCGACGACATGGTCCGGAAGTCCGAGCAGGTCGGTGAGCTCGGAGGCGAAGCCGGTGGTGAGGGTGGTGAGCGCGGAGCCGAGGCCGGTGGCGTGCGCGGCGAGGAGCAGGTTCTGCACCGCGGGGAAGATCGACGCTGGAATCGTCGCCGGGTGGGCGCGGGTCGTGTCGGCGGCGACGACCACCACGATCGGCGCGGCGCGGTAGCCACCCCCGGCGATGCCGTGCTCCACGTCAGCGAGGAGCTGGGACGAGAGCCGCCCCGTCGAGTAGGCGCGGCCGCCCTGCTCCCATGCGTGCTCGCTGAGGTCGTGCAGCCGGGCGCGGGTGGCGGCGTCGCGCACGACCAGGAAGACCCACGGCTGGCGGTTCTCGGCGCTCGGAGCGTGGGTGGCGGCGTCGAGGAGCCGGCCGACGGTCTCGTCGTCGACCGGCTGGTCCGAGAAGTTGCGACAGGCTCGTTGGGACCGGATGACCTCGAAGATGTCGGTCACGACGAGCGCTCACCGACGCGCCGGAAGCTGTTGACGTACATGATCCGCAGCGCCTCGTGACCGGCCCAGCGTCGGAACTCGTCCCGATCGGCGAGACGTTCCCGGACGAGTGGCGTCATGGCCAGGAACGCCGTCTCCGGGTCGTCGGTATCCATCTCGTAGAAGTGCAGAAAACGCGGGTCATCGCCCCGCACCTGCTCGTACGGGGTGACCATCGAGTACCCCGGTACGCCCACCTCGGCGATGTGGCGCAGGTGGACGAAGTCAGCCCAATCTCGGAGCTCCTGCGCTCGGGACGGTTCCGTGGGGCTGATGAGGACCAACGACAGGCCCACGGTCGGGCGGCCGGTGAGCCGACCCTGCCCCGGCCGTGGGGTGCGTCGAAACTCGTGGGCGGAGATCCCATCCGGGACGTCGGGAGCGACGAAGCTGATCTCGGTCTCGTACACGCCGAGGAGCCCGAACTCGGGCAAGACCCGCGGCAGGTCGGCTCGATCGCGATGCACGTTCTCCCACCAGGTGGCGCGCCGCACCGTCGAGATCGC
>DAIMHT010000027.1:2311-5093 GCA_036723155.1 Actinomycetota bacterium | reverse complement strand
GCGTCCCGCCCCGCCGTCAAGTTCGGGGACCGGGTGTGGACGCACGGCGAGTACGGCCGAGAGTGCCGTCGCTTCGCGAACCTGCTCCGGGGCCGCCTCGATCCCGACGCGCCACCGCACGTGGGGATCCTGCTCGACAACACCCCCGACTACCTCTTCGCGCTCGGCGGCGCGGCGCTCATCGGGGCCACCGTCGTCGGTCTCAACCACACCCGCCGCGGTGAGCACCTGCTCCGAGACGCGACGCACACCCACTGCGGCCTGGTGATCACCGAGCCTCGACACGTGGCGATGCTCGACCCGATCGCGGACGGGCTGCCCCCGGTTCTGACCAGCCGGCGCTTCGCCGACGGCGACGATCCCGACCGGTCGCTGGGCGACGATCTCGACGACGCCCTCCGGTCGGTGGGCGACGAGGACCTCGGACTCGAACCCGACCCGGACACGCGCTGGGCGCTCATCTTCACGTCCGGGACCTCCGACGCCCCGAAGGCGGTCATCTGCACACAGCGACGGTTCCTCGTGACCGGGAACCGGATGGGGATCATCATGGACCTCACCGCGGACGACGTCGGCTATGTCTGCATGCCGTTGTTCCACTCGAACGCGCTGATGGTGGGCTGGGCGCCGTCGGTGGTCTGCGGCGCCTCGGTGGGCTTGGCCCGCCGGTTCAGCGCCTCCCGGTGGCTGCCCGACATCCGCCGCTACCACGCCACCTACTTCAACTACACCGGCAAGCCGTTGGCCTACATCCTGTCGACGCCCGAGGGTGCCGACGACGTCGACAACCCGCTGCGCGTCGCGTTCGGCAACGAAGGTTCTCCCGAGATCGTGGATCGGTTCGCGGGCCGGTTCGGCGTCGAGGTCATCGACGCCTACGGCGCCACCGAAGGCGGCGTGGCCGTGAACCGGGACGCCGAGGAACGAGCGGGGGCGCTCGGTCAGGTCGGCGACAACGTCAAGGTCGTCGACGACGACGGCCGCGAGCTTCCCGCGGCCCAGTTCGACGACCGTGGGATGCTGCGCAACGCGGACGAGTGCGTGGGTGAGATCGTCAACACCGCGGGCGCAGGGCCGTTCGAGGGCTACTACAACAACGATGAGGCGAACGAGCGGACGCTGCGGTTCGGTTGGTACTGGACCGGAGACCTCGGCTACCTCGACGCTGACCGCTACCTGTACTTCGCGGGACGCAACGCCGACTGGATTCGCGTCGACGGTGAGAACTTCCCCGCGCAGCCGATCGAGGCCGCGATCGCCCGGGCCCCCGGCGTGGTCCTCGCGGCGGTCTACGGGGTCCCGGACGACCAGGCCGGTGACCAGGTGATGGCCGGTCTGGTGGTCGCCGATCCGTCGACGTTCGACCCCGACGGGTTCGCGGCGTGGCTCGACCGCCAGGCCGAGGTGGGCCCGAAGTGGCGACCTCGGTTCGTGCGGCTGCTGCGCGACCCCCCGACGACCGGGACGAACAAGATCGTGAAACGCACCCTGGTGCACCAGAAGTGGCGCGCCGATCGGGTCGCAGGTGACCCGGTGTTCGTTCGAGGGCGGAACGAGTCGACCTATCGGAGCTTCACCGTCGACGACGAGCGTCGTCTCCATCAGTCGTTCGTGGAGCACGGGCGCGAGCGCTTCTGGGACCTGTGAACCTCGCCTTCACCGACGAGGAGCGAGCGTTCGCGGACGAGATCCGGGCCTGGCTCGCGGCGAACCTCGAGCCGCCGCCGCCCTTCGCGTCGCTGGACGACGAGATCGCGTGGGGCCGGACATGGCAGGCCACCTTGGCCCGCGACCGCTGGGTCGGGATCCACTGGCCCCCCGAGTACGGCGGGCGGGGAGCCTCACCGGTGCAGCTCGCGATCTTCAACATGGAGTACGCCCGAGCCCGCGCGCCGCAGCCCGTGAATCGGGTCGGGGTGAACAACGTTGGCCCGACGCTCCTCGCGGTCGGAACTGATGAGCAAAAGCAGCGGTGGCTGCCCGCGATCCTCGACGCCAGCGAGCTGTGGTGTCAGCTGTTCTCGGAGCCCGGCGCCGGCTCCGACCTCGCCGCGCTCACGACCCGGGGCGTACCCGTCGACGGCGGCTGGCTGGTGTCAGGCCAGAAGGTCTGGACCAGCTACGCGCAGTGGTCGCGCTGGGGGATCTGCCTGGCCCGCACCGACCCCGACGCGCCATCCCATCGCGGGATCTCGTACCTCGTGGTCGACATGGACGCGCCCGGTGTCGAGGTGCGACCGCTGGTGCAGGTCACCGGCGAGGCCGAATTCAACGAGGTGTTCCTCGACGAGGTCTTCGTGCCGACCGACCACCTCGTCGGGGACCTTCACGACGGGTGGCGGGTTGCAAGCACGACGTTGTCGCACGAGCGCGGCACCATCTTCGCCTTCAAGGAGCAGGTCGTCCACGAGGTCTTCCTCGATGAGCTGTACGCACTGGCGCGCGAACGGCACTCGCTCGACGACGTCGAGGTCAGCGACCGGCTCGCCCAATCGTTCGTCGACACGCGGGTGCTCCGCCTGCACAACTGGCGGACCCTGTCTCGGCTGGCGCGGGACGTCGAACCCGGCCCCGAGACGAGCTGGGTGAAGCTCGCCTGGACCGACATGACGCAGCGCCTCTCCGCCCTCGGGGTCGACCTCTGCGGGGAGGCGGCGCCTCTCTGGCGGGCTGCCGACGCCAACCCCGGCAACGGCCGATGGCAGCGGCAATGGCTGTGGAGCGGCGCGGCGTCCATCGCCGGTGGGACCTCCGAGGTGCAGAAGAACATCATCGCGGAACG
>DAIMHT010000027.1:0-2211 GCA_036723155.1 Actinomycetota bacterium | reverse complement strand
GGCCCGACCGACGGCCTGTTCGGCGCGCGCGGGACCGCGACGAGCCTCTACGTTCGTGACCCGGACGCCAACACGGTCGAGCTGCGCTACTACGACGACGACCGCTGACCACGGGCAGCCTCGACTCCGAGGCCTGAGGTGACGCAGAGGCGGTCTACAGGAAGCGGCGCATCAGCCGGTCCTTGCGCGGCGTATACGGCGGGTACGCGAGATCGGGGTCCGGCTTCGTGCCCTTGCGCAACACGCTCTTGGCGTGGCTGAAGGTCAAGAAGCTGGCCTTGCCGTGGTACGCACCCATGCCGCTCGGGCCGATGCCGCCGAATGGGAGCTCGGGCACCGCGACGTGGAACATCGTCCCGTTCACCGCCGCGCCACCGGAGCTGGTCCGATCGAGGACTCGATCCCGTATCGATCGCTCGCCAGTGAAGACATACAACGCCAGCGGCTTGTCGCGCTCGTTGACGAACTCGATCGCCTCGTCGACGTCGGAGACCGGCACCACCGGCAAGATCGGCCCGAAGATCTCGTCGTGCATCACCGGGGCGTCGGTCTGGACCTCTTGGAGCACCGTCGGCGCGAGGTACCGCTCCGGTTCGTCGGCCACGCCACCGATCGTCGCCTTCCCGCCGTCCAGCAGCCCGACCAGTCGGCGGAGATGACTCTCGTTGACGATGCGCCCGTAATCCGGGCTCTGCCTCGGGTCCGGACCGTAGAAGTCGAACACGGCGCGCCGGACGTGTTCCACAAATCGCTCCTCGACGCCTTTGGTCACGAGGACGTAGTCCGGGGCGATGCAGGTCTGCCCGGCGTTGAGGTACTTCCCCCACGCCACGCGTCGGGCGGCGACCTCGAGGTCGGCGCTGTCGTCGATGATCACCGGGCTCTTCCCGCCGAGCTCCAACGTCACCGGGGTGAGGTGCTTGGCCGCGGCCTCCATGACGACGCGGCCCACGCGACCGTTGCCGGTATAGAAGATGTAGTCGAAGCGCTCCTCCAACAGCGCCTGGGTCTCGGGCACGGCCCCTTCGACAATGGCGACCGCCTCGGTGTCGAGATACTGCGGCACCAGCCGGGCCAACGTCGCCGACGTGCTCGCCGCGACCTCCGACGGCTTCCCGACCGCGCAGTTCCCCGCGGCGATCGCCCCGATCAGCGGCGAGAGGAGCAGCTGGACCGGGTAGTTCCACGGTGCGATGACCAGCACGACTCCCAACGGCTCCCGCACGATCATGGCCCTCGCCGGCCGAGTGACGAGTGGCGCCCAGACCCGCTCCGGCCGCGTCCAGCGCCGAAGATGGCGCAACGCGTGATCGATCTCGCTGATCACAAAACCGACGTCGGTCACCCAGGCCTCCGTCGGCGGTTTGCCCAGATCCGCGGCGAGCGCCGCGAGGAGCTCCGATTCGCGTTCCACCAGCATCGTGCGCATCCGCTGCAGCTGCTCGCGGCGCCACTCGACCGGGCGGGTCTTGCCGCTCTCGAAGGTGGATCGCAGACGGGCGACCGTCGCGGAGATGTCCCCAGCGGTGGTCGGCGGCGTGGCGGTCGTGGTCACGGTTCCTCCTTGATGAGGTCCAAGACGGCGGTCAGATCGGCGGCGACGAGGACACCCTCGTCCAGCGTCCCCGGTGCGGTGTCATCGGGCCAGTGGCCGTCCCGCCGAAGGTAGACCGGTGTCATCCCCATTGCTTGGGGGCCCACCACATCGGGTCCCCACGTGTCTCCCACAAACACCACCTCGGATGCGTCGGCCCCCAGCTTGGCGAGTGACTGCTCGAAGATCCGCCGGTGCGGCTTGCGAGCGCCGACCCAGGCCGAGGATATGACTACCTCGACGAGGTCCGTCAGGCCCACTTCGTCGATGGCTTCGCTCAGATCCCAGTCCCAGTTGGAGCAGACGCCCACCCGTAACCCCCGGTCGCGCAAGGCCCGGAGGACGCCCGGCGCCTCCGAATACGCCTCGAGGACCCGCGTCGCGTTCCCGTGGCGGAACTGTTCGAGGATCGCCTCATACTCACCGGGATGGACATCCGTCTCGGCCAGCATCCCGAGCAGCCGCTGCCGCTGCCAGGCCTGATAATGGTCGCGGCTCTGGGAATGCACGAGGTGTTCGATGCCATCGGCGCCGCTGTTCCACCAACGGTCCCGCACCTCGTCGGGGAGCACATAGCCCCGTTCTGCGAGGACCAGGTCGACCGATGCCCACTGGGT
>DAIMHT010000026.1:0-13291 GCA_036723155.1 Actinomycetota bacterium | reverse complement strand
CGTGTCGGAGGGGGGACTTGAACCCCCACGCCCCGAAGGGCACTAGCCCCTCAAGCTAGCGCGTCTGCCGATTCCGCCACTCCGACGAGAGTCGGGCAGTTTACCGGAGGGTTGTCGGTGTTATTCGGGTCCGGGGAAGTAGCACGCGACCGCGTGGCCGTCGGGGGTTGCTTCGAGTGGTGGTTCGTGTTGCGCGCAGCGGTCTTGGGCACGCCAGCAGCGGGTGCGGAACCGACAGCCGCTCGGTGGGTCGGCAGGGTTCGGGAGGTCGCCGGTGAGCAGGATGCGTCGCCGGCGGCGCTCGACCGGCGGGTCGGGGACCGGCACCGCGGAGAGGAGGGCTTGGGTGTACGGGTGTTGGGGATGGTCGTAGACCTGGTCGGCGGGGCCGTGTTCGACGAGCTTCCCGAGGTACATGACGCCGACGTGGTCGGCGACGTGGCGGACGACGGCGAGGTCGTGTCCGATGAACACGTAGGTGAGGCCGTACGTGCGTTGGAGCTCGTCGAGGAGGTTGATCACGCCGGCCTGGATGGAGACGTCGAGGGAGCTGACGGGCTCGTCGAGGACGAGCAGGTCGGGTTCGAGGGCGAGAGAGCGGGCGATGCCGATGCGTTGGCGTTGCCCGCCGGAGAACTCGTGCGGGTACCGGTTGACGTCGCTGCGGTTCAGGCCGACCTGCTCGAGGAGGGTCTGGACCCGTTCGGGGCCGCCGTCGGACCAGCGGCCGTGGACGCGGAGCGGGTCGGCGATGATGCCGCCGACCGTGAGGCGGGGGTTCAGCGACGCGTACGGGTCCTGGTAGACGATCTGCACGCGGGCGCGGAGCCGGCGCAGCTGCGCGGGGGACGCGTCGAGCACGTCGATGCCGTCGAATCGGACCGTCCCGGAGGTGGCGGGGACGAGCCGGAGGATGAGCCGCGCCGTCGTCGATTTCCCGCAGCCCGACTCCCCCACCAGCGCGAACGTCTGGCCGCGCGGGACGCTGAAGCTGACCCCGGCGACCGCGCTGATCTGCGCGACGGGACGGCGGAGCCAGCCGCCCCGGACCGGGAAGTCCTTGACCAGGTCATGGACCTCGAGCAGCGCGCCACCCGGCCGGTCGTCGACCGGTGGCGCGTCCGCCGGCATCGTGGTCACGGTTCCCGGGCCCGGAGCGCGTCGGGGGTGACGCCCTCGAGGTCGGCGACGCGGTGGCACGCGGAGCGGTGCGCGGCGCTGATGGTGACGTCGGCGGGCACCTCGGTGGCGCACGGGACGGGGAGGACCCGGAACGCGCAGCGGGGATGGAAGGCGCAGCCGTCGGGCCGGTGAACGAGGGAGGGCGGCTGACCGGGGATGCGGAAGAGCACGCCGTCGCGGGCAGGCCGGTCGAGGCGCGGCAGCGAGGCGAGCAGCCCGAGGGTGTACGGGTGGCGGGGCTCGGCGAAGAGCTCGTCGACCGGGGCCTCCTCCACGCGCCGTCCGCCGTACATGACCGCGACGCGCTCGGCGACGCCGGCGACGACGCCGAGGTCGTGGGTGATGAGGAGGATGGAGGATCCAGTGCGGTCGCGGATCCGCTCGAGGACGTCGAGGACCTGTGCCTGGAGGGTGACGTCGAGGGCGGTGGTGGGCTCGTCGGCGATGAGGAGCGCGGGGTCGTTGGCGATAGCCATGGCGATCATGGCCCGTTGGCGCATCCCGCCCGAGAACTCGTGCGGGTACCGGCGGGCGCGGCCGCCCGGGTCGGGGATGCCGACGAGGTCGAGGAGCGCGACGACGCGGTCGTGCACGTCGGCGGCGTCGGCTTTGGGCTCGTGGACGGTGATGGCCTCGGCGATCTGATGGCCGACGGTCATGACCGGGTTGAGCGCGGCCAGGGCGTCTTGGAAGATCATGGCGATCTCCCGGCCTCGGACGGTCTGGAGGTCGCGCTCGGATCGTCCGACGAGCTCGTCGCCGCGGAAGCGGATCGACCCCCGGACGGTGGCGCGCTTCGGGAGCAAGCCGAGGACGGCCAGCGCGGTGACGGTCTTGCCCGACCCGGATTCGCCGACGACACCGACGACCTCGTGGTCCCCGACGGTGAGACTGAGGTCGTCGACGGCGTGGAGCGGCCCGTCGTCGGTGGCGAACTCGACGCTGAGCCCGTCGATCTCGAGCAACGGGCTCGCCGAGCCCGGCGGGGCGGTCATCGCGGTTCGCTCTGGGGGTCGAAGGCGTCGCGGAGCCCATCACCGAGGAAGTTGACCGCGAGGACCGTGAGCAGGATCGCGAGCCCGGGGAAGTAGAGGAGGTAGGACTGGGAGGTGCCGACGTAGCCCTCGGCGTCGGACAGCATCCGGCCCCACGACGTGGCGGGGAGCTGCACCCCGAAGCCGAGGAACGACAGGGTGGATTCGGTGACGATGGCGGCGGCGACGGCGAGGGTGGCGTTCACGACGATGGGCCCGATGCAGTTGGGCAGGATGTGGCGGGCCACGATCCGCGGCCCTGACGCCCCGGACGCCCGGGCGGCTTCGACGAACTCCTGCTCCTTGAGCGACAGCACCTGGGCGCGCACGACCCGGGCGACGTACATCCAGAACAGCGCCGCGAGCACCCAGATGATGGTCAGGTCGTCGTGGCCGAACTTCTTCAACGCCAACGCCAGCACCGCGATGGCGGGGACGATGAGGAACAGGTCGGTGGTGCGCATGAGCACCTGGTCGGTGGCCTTGCCCAGGTACCCGGCGACCGCGCCGACGATCGTCCCGACCACGGTCGAGAGCAGCGCCACCGCGAGCCCGATCTTCAGTGAGATCTGCCCCGCGTAGAGGATGCGGGTCAGCTGGTCGCGGCCGAGCTCGTCGGTGCCGAACCAGTGGGACCAGGAGGGCCCGACGGTCCCGAGGGTGAGGTCCTGATGGTTGGGCGAGTACGGCGCGAAGAGCGCGGCGCCGAAGCAGACGACGACGAGGAGGACGAGCACCCCGATGGAGGCGAGCGCGACCTTGTGGCGGACAAATCGCCGCCGGAACAGCTGCCCCGGGGTGCGATGCTCCATCGGCGTGGCCCCGCCGGTCGGCGGCCCCGCGGGGGGCAGGAGCTCGGACGGGCCGACCGGGCCCGGCTCGGGGACCGCAGGCCCGGTGCGGGTCGGGGGCGTCACGCGACCCGGATCCGCGGGTCGAGCCACCCGTAGGCGAGGTCGGCGACGAGGTTGAAGCCCACGATGAACAACGCCGTGACGACCAGCCACGCGGTGAGGGTGGTGGCGTCGCCGTTGAGCAGCGAATCGAAGAACAGCTTGCCCATCCCGTCGATCGAGAAGATCTTCTCGGTGATGATGAGGCCGCCGAACAGGGCGCCGATGTCGAGCGCCATGACCGTGACGAGCGGGATCAACGCGTTGCGGAGCCCGTGCCGTAGCACCACCTGTCGCCGGGGCACGCCCTTCGCGCGGGCGGTGCGGATGTAGTCGGACGACATCACGTCGAGCATCGACGCCCGTTGGAACCGGCTCCATCCGGCGATGATCTGCACCGTGAGGGTCAGCACCGGCAGCACGAGGTGCCGGGCGTAGTCGAGCCCGAACCCCCCCGACCCGCTGTGCAGCCCGACGAAGAACAGCGGCGCCTCCGAGAGATGGAACCACTGCTTGGGTCCGACGGCGAGGAACTCGATGGCGATGAGCCCGAACCAGAACGGTGGGAGGGCCAACCCGATGAACGACAACCCGGTGAACGTGTAGTCGAGCACCGAGTACTGGCGCAGCGCCGAGTAGACGCCGATGGCGACCGCGACGATCGCGGCGAGCAGCACCCCCCAGAAGATCAGCTGGGTGGTGTTGCCCAGCGCCCGTCCGATCTGCGCGGTGACGGCCTCGTGGGTGCGTTCGCTGGTCCCCCAGTCGCCGCGGACGAACTTGCCGAGCCACGACCCGTACTGCTCGACGAGGGGCCGGTTGAGCCCGAGCCGGGCGCGTTCGGCCCGGATCGCCGACGGGGCCTCGCGGGAGGAGCGCAGCCGCGCCGTGGGGTCGAACGTGGCCCGCACGAACGCGAAGGTGAGGAACGACGCGATGAGGATGACGGGGATGGAGTAGAGGGCCCGCCGGCCCACGTAGCTCAGCACGGCGCGGCTACTGGGCCTGCCACTGGCTGAGGTTCCAGAAGATCGCGAAGACCGGGTTGTCGCCCTGGACGCCGCCGATGTGGTTGCTCCACACCCCGATGTTGGGGAGCGGGTCGAGGGGGAGCGTCACCTGCTGGTCGGCGAGGATCCGGTCGGCGGCTTTGGAGGCCTGGACCCGGGCGGCGTCGTTGACGTTGGTGTCGACGGCTTGGAGGAGGGGGTCGAGGGTGGGGATGCTGGTGCGGGTGTAGTTCTGACCGGAGGTGCTGTTCGCGGCGGTGGGGATGTTCTTGGCGCAGAAGAGGGTGCACAGCCCGGGGTCGAGGTCGGTGACGACGTCGGCGTAGAGCCCGAGCTGGAAGTTCCCGGCGGGGAGGTTCTGGCCGAAGAGGGTGTTGGCGTCCTTGTTGTCGACGGTGAGGGTGAAGCCGGCGTCGTGGAGCTGCTGTTGGAGGATCTGCTCGATGAGCTCGCGGCGCTTGTCGCCGGCGGTCGACTGGATGCTGAACTGCGCGGCGCGGCCGTTCTTCTGCCAGATCCCGCCGGACTTCTGCCAGCCGTCGGCGGTCATGAGCTGGTCGACCTTGCGGAGGTCACGGTGGTAGCCGGCGAAGGCGTGCTGGTCGCTGTACGGGGCGAGGATCGGCGGGTTGAGCGAGTTGGTGGGGTGCGTCACCCCGAGGGGAGCGAAGAGGAGCCGGACGATGGCGGCCCGGTCGATGGCGTACGCGACGGCTTGGCGGACCTTCACCGAGTCGAACGGGAAGACCGAGTTGTTCATCCACAACGCTTCGATGTTCCCGGTGTCGGCGTTGAACACGGTGCTGGCGCCGCTGACCCCGCGTTTGAGGGTGCGGACGACGTCGGGTTCCGGTGAGGGGTAGATCGCGGACACCTCGCCGCCTTGGAAGGCTTGGAACTCCGCCGCGGTGTCGGTGAGGAACCGGAACGTGACCTTGGCCAGCTTGGGCTTGGGTCCCCAGTAGTTGGGGTTGGGGACGAGGACGATGCGCACCCCTTTGTCCCAGGTCTGGATCTTGAACGGCCCGCCCGACCAGGTGTACCCGTCTTTCATCTGGGCGTCGCGGTCCTTGCCGGCGAGCAGGTGGCTGGGGAACACGCCGTAGAAGCCGCCGCCGAACAGCTGGCGCCACCCCGCGAACGGCGACTGGAAGGTGACGACCGCGACGCGGGGGTTGGAGTCGTCGACGGACGCGATGCGGTCGTAGCCGGTCCGGTCGTAGATGTTGACGCCGTGGGCGATCTGGTCCCAGGTGTACTTGAAGTCGGTGGCGGTGATCGGCTGCCCGTCGGACCACACCGCTTTCGGGTTGAGCGGGTAGGTGACGACCTGGTTGCCGCCGACGGTGGACACCGTCGGGGCCGCGGCCATGAGCACGCTGGGCTGATACACCCACTGCCCGCCGTGGGAGACGATGTCGAACACCCGGGGCATGGTGTGCTCTTCCATCGTCCACACGCCCCACGTCTCCCCGGCGCACGAGTCGATCCAGTCGGCGCAGCTGGGCTCTTGCTCCGCGCCGATGGTGATCTCGCCCTGCGACGCGGCACGGGGGCGAGTCGGGGCCGACCGGGCGACCGCCGGCGTAGCGAGGACGGAGGCGCAGAGCCCACCGAGCGCGACCGTGACCGCGCCGCGGAGCCATCGAGGCGAGTTCACCCCACGACCCCCTTGTCCGGTACGGCCGAAGGACCGTGCTACCACAGGCCCTGTTCCGAACGGGGGATGCCCCCGGGGGCCGACGGTGACGCGTGGAGCGCGTCAGGTCCGGCGCGCCGCGACCGGCGCGCCGGCTTAGGTGCCCTGGAGACGCAGGGAAAGGATGACGGTGGCGAACGTGAAGATGGTGGCGGCGACGATGGTGAGCCGGTCGAGGTTGCGTTCCACGACGGTGGAGCCGGCCATCGACCCGCCGAGCTGCCCGCCGCCGAACATGTCGGACAGGCCGCCGCCTCGCCCGGAGTGCAAGAGGATGAGGAAGATCAGCGTCATCGCGGCGGCGATGTCGACGACGAGGATGATCGCGGTGAGCACCGGGTGATCCTACCCTCGGAGCGCGGCGGGCTCGGCGTCAGCGGCGGTACTGGACGATGCGGGCGAAGTCGTCGGGGTCGAGCGACGCGCCACCGACGAGGGCCCCGTCGATCTCGGGGCGGCGCATGAGCTCGGCGATGTTGCCAGGCTTGACGCTGCCGCCGTACTGGATGCGGATGTCGTCGGCGGCGCCGGCGAACAGAGACCGGAGGGCTTCGCGGATGACACTGACGGTGGCGTTGGCGTCCTCGGCGGTGGCGTTGCGACCGGTGCCGATGCACCAGATGGGCTCGTAGGCGACCACGCAGCGTTCGGCGTCGGCGCTGCGGATCCCGGTGAACGCCCCCGCGATCTGGTCGATGACCCGCTCGTCGGTGTCGCCTCGCTCCCGTTCCTCGAGGGTCTCCCCGACGCACACGATCGGGGTCATGCCGTGCTTGAGGACGGCCTTGGCCTTGCGGTTGACCATCTCGTCGGTCTCGCCGAACAGCTGGCGCCGTTCGGAGTGCCCGACGATGACGTACTGGACGGTGAGCTTGGCGAGCATGACCGGGCTGATCTCACCGGTGTACGCGCCCTGGTCCTCCCAGTGGCAGTTCTGGGCGCCGAGCACGATCGGGATCTCGTCGGCCTCGGTGAGGGTCTGCAGGGTCCGCAGGTCGGTGAACGGGACGCAGACGACGACGTCGCAGGCGGCGTAGTCCGTGGGGTCGAGCCGGTACGAGAGCTTCTGGACCACCTGGATCGCGACCAGGTGGTCGTGGTGCATCTTCCAGTTGGCGGCGATGATCGGACGGCGGCTCATGGCTTCCCTTCGCGCAGCGCGACGAGGCCGGGGAGGTCACCGCGCTCGAGGAACTCGAGGGACGCGCCGCCGCCGGTGCTGAGATGATCGACGGCGTCGGCGAGCCCGAAGCCCCGCAGCGCGGCGGCGCTGTCGCCCCCGCCGACGACGGTGAACCCGTGGCAGTCGGCGACGGCCTGCGCCACCGCGCGGGTGCCGGCGGCGAACGGTGCCAGCTCGAAGACTCCCATCGGTCCGTTCCAGAGCACGGTGGCGGCGTCGGCGATCTCGTCGGCGAAGTCGGCCGCGGTGCCGGGCCCGATGTCGAGGCCGAGCCAGCCGTCGGGGACGGCGCCGGCGGGAACGATGCGGGTGTCCGCGTCGGCTGACATCGTGGGCGCGACGACGAGGTCGGTCGGGACGCGGATGCGGCCGGTGGCGACGAGGTCGCGGCAGTGGTCGACCAGGTCGGGCTCGACGAGGCTGGCGCCGACGCGGTGACCGGCGGCGACGAGGAACGTGAACGCCATCGCGCCGCCGACGAGCAGGGTGTCGCACCGTTTCAGGAGCGCGTCGATCACCCCGAGCTTGTCGCTCACCTTGGCTCCGCCGAGGATGGCGACGAACGGGTGGGCCGGTTCGTCGAGGAGCCCGCCGAGCACCCGGACCTCACGTTCGAGGAGTCGACCGGCGGCGCACGGCACCAGCCGGGGCGGGCCGACGATCGAGGCGTGCGCCCGGTGCGACGCGCCGAACGCCTCGTTGACGTACACGGCGCAGCCGTCGGTGAGGCGGGCCGCGAACTCGGGATCGTCGGCGGTCTCGCCGGGGTCGAAGCGCAGGTTCTCGAGGAGCAGCACCCGACCGGGTCCGAGGTCGCGCACCGCGGCGTCCCGTTCGGGGCCCGTGGCCGGGGTGAGCGGCACCGGGGCGCCGAGCAGCTCCGACAGGCGGGCCGCGACCGGCGCCATCGAGTACTGGGGGTCGGGGGCGCCTTTGGGGCGCCCAAGGTGGCCGCAGGCGACGACGCGGGCCCCGTGCTCAAGCAGCCAGGTGATCGTCGGGAGCGCGGTGGTGATGCGGAGGTCGTCCTCGACGTGACCGTCGCGGAGCGGCACGTTGAAGTCGACGCGCAGGAGCGCCCGGGTGGTGTCGTCGAGGGGCAGCCCCTCGAGCGGCGGGAGCTGCACCCGCCTACGCGGTGCCGACGAACGCGACGAGATCGACGAGACGGTTGGAGAAGCCCCACTCGTTGTCGTACCAGCCGAGCACCTTGATCAGGTTGCCGTTCGCCATCGTGTCCCGGGCGGAGAAGATGCACGACGCCGGGTTGCCGACGATGTCCGCCGACACCAGCGGCTCGTCGCTGTACTCGAGGACCCCCCGGTAGGCGGGGTCGTTGGCGGCGGCGGCGAACGCGGCGTTGAGGTCGTCGACCGAGGCCGGCTCCCGCACCTGGGCGCTGAGGTCGGTGATCGACCCCACCGGGACCGGGACCCGCAACGCGGCCCCGTCGAGACGGCCGTCGAGCTCGGGGAGAACCTGCCCGATGGCCCGGGCCGCGCCGCTGCTGGCGGGGATGATCGAGAGCGCCGCGGCGCGCATGCGCCGCAGGTCCGGGGTGCCCTTGCGGCTGGTTTGGGCGAGGTCCTGGAGCGACTGGTCGGTGGTGTAGGCGTGGACGGTCGTCATGAGGCCCTGCTCGATCCCGAACCGGTCGTTGACGACTTTGGCCAACGGCGCCAGGCAGTTGGTGGTGCACGACGCGTTGGAGATGACGGTGTGTGCGCCGGGGTCGAAGACGGCGTCGTTGACGCCCATGCAGATGGTGGCGTCGGCGTCGCCGCTCGGCGCGGAGATGATGACCCGCCGGGCCCCGCCCTGGAGGTGCGCTGCGGCCTTGTCGCGGCCGGTGAACAGGCCGGTGGATTCGATGACGACGTCGACGCCGTGGTCGCCCCAGGGGATCTCGGCCGGGTCCATGACCTCGAGCTTGCGGACCTCCTGCCCGTCGACGGAGAACCCGGTGTCGCTGGCCTTGACCTCGTGCTGGAGCGTCCCCCCGACGGAGTCGTGCTTGAGGAGGAACGCCATGGTGGCGCTGTCCCCCATCGGGTCGTTGACCGCGACGAGCTCGACACCGGCGGCGGTGCCGCGGGCCAGCAGCGCCCGGTAGAAGGAGCGGCCGATGCGACCGAACCCGTTGATGCCCACACGGACCGTCATGTCTTACCCCCTGGTCTGGTCGGACTGAAGCAGATCGGCGAGCGCCGACGCCAATCTGGCCGGGTCGTGCACGAGGCCCGACCGGCCGGAGAGGGTGCCCCCGACGGGACGGACACCCCACCCCCGGATGCGCTCCTCGTCGACGGGGAGGACCCCGTCGCGCTCGTAGAGAAAGGTGTCGACCCGGCCGCCGTGGTCGAGCACGGCCCGGAGATGGTCGGCGGCGTCGAGCCCGGTGGTCTCGGGGGGCTGGGGCCGCAGGTTGCAGACCTGCACCACCTGGCCCCTGGTCGCGGCGACCGCGTCGCGCAGGCCCGGGACGACGAGCACCGGGAGGAGGCTGGTGTACAGCGACCCGGGGGCGAGGACGACCTGGTCCGCGCCGGCGATCGCCGCGATCGCGTCGGGGTGCGCGGCGGCGTCGCGGGGCACGACCTCGACCCGGCGGATCCGGCCCCCGACGGTCATGACGGCGACCTGGCCCTGCACCGACGCGCCTTCGATGTCGGCCTTGAGGACGACGGGCTCGGCGGTGGCGGGACGGACCCGCCCGACCGCGCCGAGCAGCCGGGCGGTCTCGTCGATGGCCGCCACCGGGTCCCCGAGGGTCTCGCCGAGCCCGACGAGGATGAGGTTCCCCAGCGCGTGGCCGTCGAGGTCGCCGGCGGAGAACCGGTGCTCGAAGGCGCCGGTCCAGGGGTTGCCGGCCGCGGCGAGCGCGACGAGGCACTTGCGCAGGTCACCGGGGGGGAAGACGTCGAGGTCGCGACGCAGCCGCCCCGAGGAGCCCCCGTCGTCGGCGACGCTGACCACCGCGGTGATGTCGGCCGCGTACTGGCGGGCGGCGCGCAGCACGACCGCGAGCCCGTGGCCGCCTCCGAGCGCGACGACGCGGGGCCGCTCACTCACGGTCGAGGTCCCGGTGGTGCACCCGGGTGGGGAAGCCGAGCCCGTCGAGCATCGTGGCGAGCTCGGCGGCGACGACGACGCTGCGGTGCCGACCGCCGGTGCAGCCGATCCCGATCGACAGGTACGACTTGCCTTCGCGCGCGAACGCGGGGAGGAGGAGCTGGAACAGGCGGCGGAGCTCCTCGAGGAACGGACCCGCCTCGGGTTGCGCGAGGACGTACTCGCGGACCGCAGGGTCGGTGCCGGGCAGCTCGCGGAGCTCCTCGACCCAATGCGGGTTCGGCAGGAACCGGCAGTCGAACATCAGGTCGACATCGAGGGGAACGCCGTGCTTGTAGCCGAACGAGACCAGGCTGGTCTGGAGCGCCCCCGCGGACTGGTCGTCGCGGAACACCTCGTGCAGCCGGTCGCGCAGCTCGTGCACGTTGAGGTTCGAGGTGTCGACGACGAGGTCGGCTTCGCCCTTGAGCCCTTCGAGCAGGTTCCGCTCCTGGCGGATCCCGTCGGACACCCGGCCGGTGCCGGCGACGGGGTGGGGTCGCCGCGACGCTTCGAATCGACGGACCAGCACCTCGTCGCTGGCGTCGAGGAACAGCAGGCTGGTGCGGGCACCGGTCTCGCGGACCCCGGCGAGCGCGGCGCCGAGGTCGTCGACGAACGCGCCCGAGCGGGAGTCGACGACGAGCGCGAAGCGCGACGGCCGCTCCCGGTCGCGGGCCAGCTCCACGACCTTGGGGATCAGCGACGGCGGGAGGTTGTCGATGACGAAGAAGCCGAGGTCCTCGAGGACGTCGGCGGCCGCGGATCGTCCCGCGCCGGAGAGCCCGGTGATGATCAGCAGGTCGAGCGGCGCGCTGCTCACGCGCTGACCTCGTGCAGCCGGGTGTACACGGCGCGGGCGACGGTCGCGGGCAGCCACGGCAACGCCACCAGCTCGTCCTCGGTGACGGCCCGCAGCCGCTTCACCGACCCGAACTCCTTGAGGAGCCGGGACCGGCGGGTCGGGCCCAGCCCGGGGACGTCGTCGAGCACCGACCGGGTGGCTTTCCGCTCCCGCAGCCGGCGGTGGTACGTGATCGCGAAGCGGTGCGCCTCGTCCCGGACCTGCTGCAGCAGGTACAGGGCGGGCGAGTCGCGGGGGATTCGCAGCGGCTCGTCGCGCCCGGGCCGGTAGACCTCCTCGAAGCGCTTGGCGAGCGCCGCGACCGCGATGTCCTCGAGGCCGAGCTCCTCGAGGACCCGCACCGCCACCGCGAGCTGGCCCCGGCCGCCGTCGACGAGGAGCAGATTCGGCGGGTACGCGAACCGCTTCCCGACCCGGGCCCCCTCCTCCCGCTCGTCGAGGTAGCGGCGGAACCGGCGGGTGAGCACCTCGTCCATGGCCGCGAGGTCGTCCTGGCCGTCCTGGTGGCGGACCTTGAACCGCCGGTAGTCGGACCGCTTGGCGAGCCCGTCCTCCATGACGACCATCGACCCGACGATCTCGGCCCCCTGGAGATGCGAGATGTCGAAGCACTCGATCCGCAGCGGCGCCTCGGGGAGCGCGAGCGCGTCTTGCAACGCGGTGAGGGCCCGCGCCCGGGCGTTGTGGTCCGACGCGCGCCGCAGCTTGTGCTGCGCGAACGCCTCCTCGGCGTTGCGGGTCACGGTGCCGAGCAGCTCCCGCTTCGCGCCTCGCCGCGGGACCCGGACCTGCACCCGGGAGCCGCGCACCTGGGTCAGCACCCGGGTGCTCAGGTCGACGTCGTCGGGCACGTCGGGGACGAGGACCTCGCGAGGCACGTCCTCGGGGTTCGCGCCCGCGTAGAGCTGCTCCAGGAGGCCGCCGACGAGCCCGGCCCGGTCGACGTCTTCGACCTTGTCGACCACCAGGCCCTTGCGACCGACGACCCGACCCCGGCGGACGAAGAACACCTGCGCCGACGCCTCGAGGGTGTCGTCGGCGATGCCGATCACGTCGAAGTCCTCCTCGCGGGACGCGACCATCTGCTGGCGCTCGATGGCCTTGCGCACCGAGATGACCTGGTCCCGCAGCCGACCGGCCCGCTCGTACTCGAGCGCGTCGGCGGCTTCGTGCATCTGCTTGTCGAGGCGGTCCAGCACCGGGGCGGTGTCACCGTCGAGGAACGCGACGAGATCGGCGGTCAGGCGGGCGTACTCGACCTCGTCGACGGCGCCGACGCACGGCGCCGCGCACTTCTCGATGTGCGCGTAGAGGCACGGCCGGCCGAGCCGGTGGTGACGGTCGAACTTGGTGCGGGTGCACGTCCGGATCGGAAACGTGCGCAACAGCAGGTCGAGGGTCTCGCGGATCGCGTACGCGTGCGCGTACGGGCCGAAGTAGCGGACGCCTTTGCGTTTGGCGCCGCGCAGCACCATCGCCCGGGGCCACTCCTCGTCGAGGGTGACCGCCAGGTACGGGTAGGACTTGTCGTCCTTGTACCGGATGTTGAACCGGGGCCGGTGCCGCTTGATGAGGTTGTACTCGAGGAAGACCGCCTCGACCTCGTTGCGGACCTCGATCCACTCGACCGAGTCGGCGGCGGTGACCATCTGGCGGGTCCGGGGGGCGAGGGTCTCGGGGGCGGCGAAGTAGCTGGCCAGACGGCTGCGGAGGCTCTTGGCCTTCCCGACGTACAGGACCCGGCCCTGGGGATCCTTGAACTGGTAGGAGCCCGGGGTGTCGGGGATCGAGCCGGTCTCGGGGCGTTGCACCACCACCCCATTGTGGCGGTCCCGGAGGGCTACGCCGCCGCTTCGACCGTCGCCGGCGGGGCCAGGTCCAGGGCCGGGCGCCGCGCGCCGCGGACCAGGCGGGCCAGGCACTTCCCGACCAGGATCACGAGCAGCACGTTGCGGCCCACCACGATGGCCTGGGGCCACCAGCTGTTGGTGTGCACCAGCTCTTGGATCACGTTCAGGTCGAGGACGCTGAGCGCCACCACCACGGTGGTGAGCCGACCGATCGCCCAATCCCCGCGAGCGGCGACGATCGCCGCGAACGGGACGAGCCACAGCAGGAACTGGGGGGACAGCAGCGGAGAGAAGAGGAGGAAGGACCCGATGGCGGCCAGCGCCGCGGTGCCGTCGAGGACGCTGGCGCCGTGGGGCCGGTTCCGGTCGGCGAGGATCCACGTGGCGACGACGGCGACGAAGAGCAGCGCCCCGAGGAGGGGGCTGGCCCAGCCGGGCATGACGCCGGCCCGCCACGCGCCGTG
>DAIMHT010000025.1:0-13749 GCA_036723155.1 Actinomycetota bacterium | reverse complement strand
TCTCGATCATGAGCGGCTTGACCCCGCTCAAGAGCCTCGACGACGTCCTCGGCGTGGAGGCCCCCCCACCGTCCGATCTCGCCGGCTTGTTGCCGCTCGAGCAGCAGCTGCTGCTCAACGAGCGGCGACGGGAGGCGTTCCTCCGCTGGCCGCGCGACAAGCTCGTCGCGGAGCTGCTGGCGAACAACCACGCGGTCGAGGCCGTCGTGGAGCCCGAAGACCAGTTCGGGCATCCCCAGCTGCAGGCCAACGGGATGGTGGCCGTCCTCGACGACCCCGATCTCGGCCCGTCCACCCAGATCGGGGTGCCGATCCACCTGCTCGGAACACCGGGCGGGATCGCGGCACCCCAACCCCGGGTGGGCGAGCACGACGCCGAGGTGTGGGGCGACCTCGGCTACGACACCGACGAGATCGCCGCGATCACCGGCGGAGGGAACCGAGTCGTGCTGGGCACCGGAGCCCGCCGCGCCGAGTCGCGCCGGGTGCCGCCGAACCCGCCGGCGCCACCTCCGGACGTGACGGTCCGGCGGGCCCTCGACGGGGTGCGCGTCATCGACTTCGGCCAGTACCTCGCGGGACCGTTCGGGCCGATGATCCTCGCCGATCTGGGCGCCGACGTCATCAAGGTCGAGCCCGTCGCGGGCGACGGGATGCGCATGGCCGCGACACCGTTCTTCGGCTGCCAGCGCGGCAAGCGCGACCTGGCGCTGAACATCAAGACGCCCGAGGGCCTCGAGCTGGCGCTGGCCTTGGTCCGCAGCGCCGATGTCGTGCATCACAACATGACGAAGGGCACCGCGGCGCGGCTGGGGTTGGATTACGACGCCTGCCGGGCAGTGAACCCCGAGGTCGTGTACTGCAACACGTACGCGTACGGGCTGGAGGGTCCGCTCTCCCACTTCGGTGGCCTCGACCCGCTGTACCAGGCGTCGGCAGGGCTGGAGCACGAGGCCGGCGCCGTCCGCCATGGCCACGAGCCGCTCTACTACCGGTACGGGATGTGCGACGCGAGCAACGCCATGCTCTCCGTCGTGGGCGTCCTCGCCGCCCTCGTCCACCAGCGACGCACCGGGCAGGGCCAGGAGCTCTGGACGAGCCTCATGGACGGCGGAGCCGTCTTCGCGTCGGACGTCCTGTTGGACCAGGACGGCAACCCGAGCCGAAGGCCGAAGCTGGACGCCCGCCAGCAGGGCTTCGGTCCGTTCTACCGGCTGTACGAGACGAACGACGGGTGGATCCAGGTGTGTGCCTTGTCCGACGCCGACCGAGCCGCGCTGTTCGACGGCACCGGCGTCGATGGCGACATCGAGGCGGACGCGATCGAGGTCGCGCTCGAGACCGCGTTCGCGACCAAGGCCGCGGTGACGTGGTCCCACGTGCTCGACGACGCCGGCGTCCCCAACGAGGTCGCGGTCGATGTCGACGGTGGCCGGCTGGCGCTGTACGACGCCGACGCCGAGCGCCTGGGTCTGGTCACGGAGTACGAGCATCCGCTCGTCGGTCGGCTGCGCCAGTTCGGTGAGACGATCAGCTTCTCGGACACGCCGGGGCGGATCTTCGGACCGCCGCCACGCGTCGGGGAGCACACCCGGATGCTCCTCGAGGAGCTCGGGGTCCCGTCGGCCGACCACGAGCGCCTGCGCGCCGACGGCGTCGTCGGCTGGCCCGACGAGACGTACGCCTGGGGCTGGTGAGCGTCCACGGTGACAGCTTCCCAATCGGACCGTTCGCCTGTTGTGGTCGGGGTGCTGTACCCCACCGAGTGGTACGGGGACAGTGACGCGTTCGCGGCTGAGGTCGACCTCCTCGAGCGTCTCGACCCTCGGGTCCAAGTCCTGGTCGAGTCCTACGTCGAGCCGCACCAGTTGCGCAGCGCCCGCGGCAAGCCGGGCGCGGCACAGCTGCGGTCCGACGCGCCGGTCTTGACCGACGCGCAGCGCGCCGCCTTCGAGCAGCTCGACGTGGCGTTGGCGATCGATCTGCCCTTCGACGTCCGTTCCGTCGCGCCGCGTCTTCGGTGGGTCCAAGCGGTCGGAGCCGGCACCGGCCAGCTGCAGTCAGCCGGGCTCGCGGAAGCCGGGATCCGCCTGACCACCGCCGCGGGCGCGAACTCGGTCGGGATCGCCGAGTTCGCGTTGGCCCGGGTGCTCCAGCATTGGAAACGGTTCCGGGAGCTCGATGACGCGCAGCGGCGCCACGACTGGGAGCCGCTCTACGGCCAACAGCTCGCGGGCCGAACGTTGGGGCTCATCGGGTTGGGCGCGATCAACAGCGCCGTCGCGTCCCGCGCGCAAGCGTTCGATCTCCGGGTGCTGGCGACACGACGGTCGGCGACGCCCGGCTCCACCGCGCCGGACGTCGATGCCCTCTACCCCCCGGACGAGCTGCCGGCGATGCTCGGGGAGTGCGACGCGGTCATCGCCGCGGTCCCTGAGACGGCGGAGACGACGAGGCTCATGGATCGCGACGCGTTCCGGGCCATGAAGCCGGGCGCGTTCTTCTGCAACGTCGGGCGAGGCTCCCTGGTCGACGAGGCTGCGCTCATCGACGCCCTCGGCGACGGCCACCTCCGCGCGGCCGCGCTGGACGTCGCGAGCGTCGAGCCACTCCCGGCCGATGACCCGCTCTGGGACGTGCCCAACCTCTACCTGTCGTCGCACTCGGCGTCGTCTCCCGCCGCGCTGTTCGTCAACCTGCACGAGCTGTTTCGCGAGAACCTCGGCCGGTTCCTCGGCGGCGGCGCGCTCGAGAACGAGGTCGACCTGAGCCGCGGGTACTGACCTCGACGACCGTCTAGGCCTCGTCGCGCAAGACGCGCATCGCCGCCGACCGACCCGGGGTGCCGAGGATCCCGCCGGTGGGGTTCGTGCCCGCCCCCGAGAGGTACAGGCCGGGGACGGGGGTGCGATGACGGCCCAGCCGCCGGGTTGGCCGCAGGGGCCCGAGCTGGTCGAGGGCGAGGTCGAGGTACATCGGATGGCCACCGGGCCAGCGCTCGACCCGTTCCATCTCGTCGGGGGTCCAGCTGGCGACCCCGCGGATCGAGGCCGCGAAGCCGGGAGCTCGTTCGGCGACGACGGCGAGGGCACGGTCCACGAACTCGTCCCGCCGCGCCGGCCAGCCGCCGTCGACGCGCGCCGGCGCTGACGGGCACGCCAGGTAGACGGTGTGATGTCCGGGTGGTGCGAGCCGGTCGTCGAAGGCCGAGGGCGTGAACGCGTAGAGCGGGAGGGGGTCGGGGAGGAGCCCGGCCTCGGCCTGGTGCCACGCCGCGCCGAGATCCTCGAGCCGGTCGACGTAGCTCTGCAAGCCGTTCCAGTCACCGGCGCGGCCGTCGGGATACGCGGGGAGCCGGTCCGTGGCGACGTGCACGACGGCCTGCACGACGTTGGAGCGGCGCGCCGCGGCGAGGTCCGTGGCGTCTCGATCTCGGAGCGGCGGGTCGAGCAGCTCGAGTAACGCCACCTTCGGGTCGATCGCCGTCACGACAGTGCTGGCAGCGATGCGCTCCCCGCCGTCGAGGACGACGGCGCGGACTCGGCCGCCGGTGGCGTCGATCCGATCGACCGGAGCGGAGCAGCGCAGCTCGCCGCCGAGCGCGGCGAGACGACGGGTGAGCGCGTCGGTGAGCGCCTGCGCGCCACCCTGGCCGTGCCACTGCCCGAAGCGGTGGTACGCCGCCTGCCAGCACGCGAACAGGGCGCCGCCCGGGAGCGCGGGACCGACCCCGGCGTGGGCCGCGAACGCGGCGACAGGCCCCCGGGTCAGGTTCGACGGAAGCCAGCGGCGCAGCAGCGAGTCGTAGGGGCCCAGCACGTCACGGATCGTGGTGAGCGGGCTCGGCCGCAGCGCGCGCACGACCCCGGCCAGCCGGCCCGGCGCGGCGCGCCACGACGAGTCGCCCCGCAGCGCGGGGACCGCGGCGTCCACGATCGGAGCCGCGTGCTGCATGAATCGGCGGTACGCCGCGGCCTCCCCGCGGTCGATCTCGGCGATGGAGTCCACGGTGGCGTCGATCGAGCGATAGAACCGCACCCGTCGACCGTCGGCATGGACCGCGATCGAGAACGGGTCCATCTCCTGGTAGACGAGCCCGGCACCGGCGAGGTCGAGCTCGGCGGGGATGTCGGTCAGGTTGATCAGGTTGTGCGCCGCGGAGTGGAGGTCGAAGCGATACCCGGGAACGGTCTCCTCGGTGCGCGAGCCCCCACCGGGCCGGTCGAGCTGCTCCACGACGACGACCTCACGCCCGGCCCGAGCGAGGTAGCACGCGGCGATGAGCCCGTTGTGACCAGCTCCGACGACGACGTGGGGTGGGCTCACCGGATCGCCGCGACGACCACCGTCGCGGTCACGCCCCGGCGGGCTCAGCGCCGTGCTCGACGAGCAGGTCGATCATGTCCTGCGCGTTGTGGACGCCGTAGTCCCGGTAGCAGTTGTTCATCAGCACGTGGACTCTCTCGGCGTCGCGAGCGAGCGCGGCGACGTTGTCAACCCAGGGCTCGAGCTCGTCCCGACGATAGAGGTACTTGAACCGTTCCGCCGCGGTCGTCCCCCGCTTCTTCCAGGTGGCGTCGGCCCGACCGTGCATCCGGACCACCGCGACGTCGTCTCGCGTCGCGGCCACGACCGTGGCCAACCCCGACACGGGGGGCGCGTCGACGACCACTAGGGCGAGCCGGTTCGCGCGCAGCACCTCGAGCGTCTGTTCGCGGTCGTCGTCGGCCAGCCAACGGGGCGAGCGGAACTCGACACAGACCCGAAGCCCCGGAAGGTGCCTCGACAGTCGGGCCAGCTCCTCACGGTTCGCCCGTTTCGGCGTGAACCACTCTGGGAACTGGAACAGGACGGTCCCGAGCTTCCCCGCGTCCACCAGGGGCTGCAGCCCGTCGGCGAACCGGGCCCAGGCCTCGGCGACCGCGGCCGGCTCGAGATGCTCGACATAGGCGTTTGGCTTCCCGGCGAACTCAGGCCGGATGCCGGCGCGGACATCGGGCCAGAGCGTCTCCGGCTTGGTGGGGTGATGGGTGAACAGTGAGTACGCCTTGACGTCGAACTCGAACCGGGCCGGCGATCGTTCCGCCCACCCCGCGGTCAGATCGCGCGACGGCGGCCGGTAATACGTGCTGTCGGCTTCGACGAGCGGGAAGTGCTCGGCGTAGAAGCCGAGCCGGTCGGCGGCGCTCATCGACTTCCGGGGATACCAGCCGGTGTCCTTCACGAGCGTCGGGTCGGTCCACGAGCACGTCCCGACGCGCACCTCGTGCTCCCCGAGGTGCAGCCGCGGACCGAGCGGACGGGGGGACTCGGCGGTCATCGAGCCCTCGCGTCCCTCATCGAGTCGTGTCCTCTCGTCGGCGTCGGCAAGGCTTCGCCAGCACGGTCCTCCCACTATCGTCCCGACCGACGGACGCCCAGCACGTGGGAGGCCGGATTGCATGTTGTCCAAGGGTGCGGATGCGCGCCCGACGAGACGATCCGCTGGCTCGTCGTCAGCCTGCTCGGCGTCGCGGGCACCGCGATCCTCGCGGCGCGATGGTGGGTGCATCGTCGGCGGCGCTCGACCGAGGGATCCCCGCCTGAGACACCGCCTTCCCCATCGGACCCTCGGAGTCGGGTGGAGCGATCAGCACCGGTGGTGGCCGGGCTCATCATCGGGGGGTTGGCCCTGTTCGTCGCCGTCGTCCCGATGAGCTCGGATCCGTCGCTGCTCGTCTTGGCGCTCGGCGCCACGATCGGCACCGCGGGCTTCGGACTCGGGTCGAGACGGACGCGACACGACTCGACGCCGGGGTCACGGTGACGAGCGAGGCGACCGTCGGCCCGGGCGGTCTTGGCCAGCCCCGGGCGAGCACGGTCGTCGGTGCCGGGGCGTCCGTTCGATGAGGGGCGCCGCGGTTCCCTTCTTCTTCGCCTCACCCCGCGTCGACCCCCCATGGCCGGGGGTGCTCGTCATCCACGAGGGCAACGGCATGTCGCCCCAGCTGCTGCGGGTGTGCGAACGGCTGGCCGACAACGGGTACGCCGCGCTCGCCCCGGATCTGTTCGCCCGGTCCGGGGGGAGTGAGGCCGCCGACTTCGCCACCCTCATCGGCGCCCTCAAACCGGACGAGGTGCAGACCGACCTCGCCGACGCCGTCGAGCGGCTCCGCGCCCTGGGCGCGGCCAAGGTCGGAATCACCGGCTTCTGTCTCGGAGGCTCGATCAGCTATCGGGCCGCGCTCTCCGGCCTCGACCTGTCGGGCGCGGCCCCGTTCTACGGCGCCCACATCGCCCGCGAGCTCGGCCAACCCGCCTGCCCCCTCCTGGCGTTCTTCGGCGGACAAGACGAGTACATCCCCGACGCCGACCTGGACGCGGTCCGCGCCCACCATCCCGACGACGTCGTCGTCTACCCCGACGCGGGACACGGGTTCATGCGCGACGGCTCGCCGAGCTATGACCCGGTTGCCGCCGTCGACGCCTGGTCGCGGCTCCTCGCCTTCTTCGACCAGCACCTCCGCTGACCCACACCCGCACCGGCGGACCACGGTGCCCGGGATGGAATCGCGTCCTTCCAGCGTTGAATGATTCCAGTACAACCCGGTGGTCGCGGCCCACACGCCCGTGGAGTCGCGCCAGCCGGAAGGCCTCGAGGAGGTTCGATGCCAGCCGTGACGGTCGACGACGTGCTCACGCTCCCCGAGATTCCCACGCCGGACGCGGCGACGACGAAGCCTCGCCCCGTGGTGTCCGTGACGACCGCGCCGTCGGGTCACGAGGGCCTCGGCTTCCCGGTTCGCCGCGCCTTCGCCGGTGTCGACGCTCGTCTCCTCGACCCGTTCGTCCACATGGACCAGATGGGCGAGATCGAATACGCGCCCGGGGAGCCCAAGGGGACCCCCTGGCATCCCCACCGCGGGTTCGAGACCGTCACCTACATGATCGACGGGACGTTCCAACACCAGGACTCGACCGGCGGCGGCGGGCTCATCACCGACGGCGCCACCCAGTGGATGACCGCGGGGTCTGGCATCCTTCACATCGAGACACCACCGGTGGAGCTGGTCACCAGCGGCGGCGTGTTCCACGGCGTGCAGCTCTGGGTGAACCTGCCCGCCGCGCAGAAATGGGTTGAGCCCCGCTACCAGGACATCCGCGCCGACCGCGTCACGCTGTTGCGCAGCGCCGACGGCGGCGCGCTCATCCGACTCATCGCCGGGAACGTCGCCGGCGACGCCGGTCCCGGCTCCACGCACACGCCGATCGCCGTCGCGCACGCGACGCTGAGCCCTGGTGCGGAGCTCGACCTGCCGTGGAACCCGGCGTTCAGCGCGCTCGTCTACGCGCTCAGCGGCCGCGGCACCGTCGGTCCCGACCGTCACCCGTTCGAGACCGGCCAGCTCGCGGTGTTCGGGCCTGGCGACACCATCACCGTCGCCGCCGACGCGGCACCCGACGAGCGAGCGCCGACCCTCGAGGTGCTCGTGCTCGGCGGTCAACCGATCCGGGAGCCGGTCGCCTGGTACGGGCCGTTCGTGATGAACACCGAGTCCGAGATCGCCCAGGCCCTCGAGGACTTCGAAGCCGGTCGCATGGGCACCGTCCCCGCCGGCGCGCTCGGGACCTGACCGCCTAGCCGCCAGGCGGCGGGTGGGCCTCGCCCGCCTCAGCTCTGGCCTCTGACCCGGCCCCGGGAACCGCCGGCCCGGCATTCGCGCTCAGCGTGGTGAGAGGAATTCTCGGGGTTGTGCTGGGCCCCCGGGTGCGTGACAATTGGGGTTCTTGTTGTTGTTGTTGTAGCGAAGGGAGGCCCCTCCGGGCCGCGAGGGCAGGGTCCCGGGTCGAGAGAGCAAAAGGGCCTAACAGCCCCCAACTTCACAGCGGAGCGTGTAGCGGTGCGACCTCTTAGCGCTGGTCGGCATCAGCTCCTTCGGAAGGAGGGGGTGCGTCGTGAGCAAGCGTGCAATCGCCCGCGTCGCTCTAATCGGTTCAAGTATCGCTGCGGTGGTGCTTGCCGGTGGAGCCGGCCGGACCTTCAAATAATCCCGACCCACACCTGACCTCCCGGGATCTTGCCCCCGCGGCACGGAGCCCCAACACCGCGATCATGGACAGCGAGACCGAACCCACGTTTTCCCGCGCGTTGACCGCGTGGTTGACCGCCCCATTCGTGGTGGCGGTCGGCATCGCGGTGCCACTCGCGCTCAGCGGTGAGCACCCGGCGCTGGGGTCGCTGCTGCTCCTCGCCGCCCTCTGCACCTTCGCCGAGCACGTCATCGTCCGGCTCCCGAACGGCTCGTCGGTCTCGGCGTCAGTCATGATCTCGCTCGCGGCGGTGTTCGTGTTCCGCGACAACGCACCGCTGCTCGGACCGCTGCTCGTCGGCATGGCCGGCGGCATCTACTGGGACCATGTCCGGCGACGGGACTGGCGCCGGCTGGCGTTCAACATCGGCACCCTCGGGTTGTCCACCCTCGCCGCGGCCCTCGCGCTGACCGGCGGCACCCACGCCGGGGTGTTCCTGATTCTCCTCGGTGCGGTCGCGGCCGCGGTGGCGTACTGGCTGGTCGACATCGTGTTGTTGTCGGTCGCCATTCGGCTCCGCGACGGCGGGTCGTTGCGCTCGCAGTTCAAGGAGCTGTGGGGCTTCGCCGACTTCGAGATCGTCGTGTTCGCGGTCCTCGGCGTGTTCCTCGGCCAGCTGTACGAGGCACACGGGGTCCTCATCGTGGTGCTGTTCATCACGCCGATCCTGGCTGCCCGCCAGGCGTTCGCCTCGTACCTCGCCGTGAGCGAGCAGCACGAGGCGACCCTCGCCGTCCTCGTGCACGCCCTCGAGGCGAAAGACCCCTACACCGGCGGGCACGTCGCCCGGGTGGCGCAGTTCTCCACCTATATCGGGGCCGAGCTGGGGTTCTCGCCGGGGCGGCTCCGGCGCCTCCACGACGCCGCGCTCATGCACGACATCGGCAAGCTCACCGTCCCGAATCGCCTGCTCAACAAGCCGGGCCGCCTCACGCCCTCCGAGTACGAGCAGGTCCGCCGGCACGAGCCGATCAGCGTCCAGCTCGTCCGCCAGATCGAGGCGCTCGCGCCGTGCGCGGCGGCGATCGTCGGCGAAGGGCTCGACGCGCCCCTCGAGAGCCGCATCATCCATGTCGCCGACGCGTTCGACGCCATGACCTCCAGTCGCGCGTATCGCCGGGCGATGGCCCAAGAAGACGCGGTGGCAGAGCTCGAGCGCCACGCCGGAGCCCAGTTCGACGGCGACTGCGTCGCGGCGCTCCTGCGAGTGCTCGAACGCCGCGGCGAGCGGTACGGCGCCGGCGTGGAGGCTGTGGCGGCCATGGCCCACTTCGAGGTCCCACCGCCGGTCGTGGGTGTCGGGTCGGCCGGCCTCGGCGACCTCGCCCCCGAATCCTGAACGCGCCCGCAGCCCCCGCGGTGACCTGACCCGCCCCGGCGGGGCGACCGCGTCGTCACGAATGGAGCCGGGTCGAATACCAGACGTGCGAGACTCCCGTCGTGGGCCGCGTCGATGAGCTCGTCGAAGCGACCGGCGGGGTAGCCGAGCTGGTCGGTCGGCGAAGCGCATGGCAAGCCGCGGCGATCGTGTCCGACCGGTTCCCGGGACGAGCCGACGCGGCGTGGGGCGATTCGCTGCGCCCGGTGGTCAACTGGTTCCGGCTGACCTTCCTGAGTCGGGCGATCATCAACCGGGACCGCACCGCGGTCATCGGCGTCGGAGGGACGCGACTCGGCGCCATCGTCGCGATCAGCGTCCTCGGAGCCTGGGCCGCGCCGCGCCTGCCCAAATCGGTCCTCGTCGCGACGACCGGCGCGGTCGCGGCGGCGGCGCTGCACCGGAGCCGGCTCCGGCGCCTGGTGTGGTTGACCACGACCCTGCGCCGGGATGCCCCCGACGCGATCCTGGTGGGTGAGTTCGCATCACGCGAGCCGGGCGCCGGCATGGCGTTCGCCGCCGAGATCCTCGACGCCATCGGGACCCGAGTCACGCTGGCGCTGACGGTGCAAGGAGCCCGCGGGGGCCGCCGGGCCCGCTCGCTCGTTCGTCTCTACGAGCGGCTGGGGTTCGAGGCCGTGGCCCGCCACGGCGTCGGGTCCGACGACGTGGTGCTCATGGTGCGACGCGCGTCGGTCACCGCGACCGCTCGCGCTCCCATCACCGCGGTGTCCTGACGAACCGGCCCCGCCGGGACTAGCAGGACGAGGGGGCGGGCTGGCCGGCCAGCCGGGCCGCGAGCCACGCCTCGACGTCAGGCACCGAGACGTCCCGGGCGGTGATGTGATCCTGCCCGGGGTAGACGCGGTAGAGGACCTGGTCGCCTTGGCTGCACGCCCGCGCGATGTAGCGGTCGGTGACCATCTTCGGGACGAGGGCGTCGAGGTCGCCCTGCACGATGAACTGGGGCACGGCGACGTGCACGCCCCCGGCGGTGTTCTGCTGGAGGAGCTGCGCGAGGACCGGCACGTCGAGCGGGTTGTGCGCGATGACCTGGCTCGGTGGGAACTGGGCGAAGTAGTCGACGACGTCGTCGCTACAGCGTTGATCGACGACATTGAGGTTGTTCAGGGCGTCGGGTCCGAGCACGGTGCTCAGATCCACGTTGGGGTACGCGGCGCGGAACCCGACCGCGGTCATGACGTCGTAGCCGAGGAGGACCGGGACCGTCGTCGCGACCGGGACCATCGCGGTGACGTCAGCGACTGGTGCGACCGCCGTGACCCCGACGAGGTGCAACTCGGGCGCGTAGCTCGGCGCGATCTGCCCCGCGAAGAGCGCCGCCTGGCCCCCTTGGGAATGGCCGTACACGAGGGTGGTGGTGCTCGCACTACTGCCGGGCATCTGGCGGACTGCTCGAACGATGTCGAGCACGCCCCGCGCTTCGCTCTCCCCGACGAGATAGGGATGCTCACCGGGCGTCCCGAGCCCTTCGTAGTCGGTCGCGACGACGATGTCGCCCTGCTTGATGAAGTCCTTGATGCCCGGGATCCGGTACGCGATGTCCAACGCCTTCGACGGCGCGCACGCGTCCGCGAGCCCATGGGTGCCGTGCGCCCAGCTGATCACGGGCCGTCCGCCGGGCGGGGCCTTCGACGTGGGCACGATGACCGTGCCGGACACCGCGATGTCGTGCCCGTCGATGGCTTGGGAGTGGTACAGGATCTTCCAGCCTCGTGAACCGGCGGGGGCGATGATCGGCGCGGCCCAGATCACCTCGCCGGGACGGCCCGAGCGCAGGCTCTTCGGTTGGTAGAAGGCGTCTCCGGCGGGCGCCTGCCGGGGCAGCTTGGGCTCTGGTGCCCCGCTGGCCCCGGGTCCGGCTATCGCGACGACGAGCGCGACCAGCCCCACCAGCCCCGCCCCCAGACGGGGCCACTTGTGCTCACGCATCACGTATCGCTCCCAGCCGACACCTGGTCCCGGTGGTCGGAACCGACCCCGGGACCCGGCTGGATTCTTCGACCGGTTCGCCCGCGGTCTTGAACCGATCCCGGGGGGATCGCGCCGGACGGACCCCGCTACGGGAGGTGGGTGACCGGGGAAGCGAGTCCATCGAGCGCACGGCCGGGGCGGAGGAACCAGCCGGGGTGCTCACGACGAGCGAGCGTCCCGGCCCGAGGGCCACGACCCACTACATCACAAACCGGTGGTTTGGAGACGGCACTCCAGCGCCCTTTACGCCGAGGGTCAGTGCCGCGGCGCGGGCGCTTCGTGCCCGTAGCGCTCCAAGAACTGCGGCGTGACGGACAGGTCGGGCGGCCACCACGGGGGTGACACCGACTCGGTGATCGTCGACGGGTCGATGGGGCGACGTTCGTTGCTGGCCTGGTACACCGCGAAGCACAGCTGCAGCGTCTTCACCGCGAGATCGCCGCTCATCTCGGGATCCGTTCGGCCCTCGAGGAGCGCGTCGACGAAGTGATGCGAGGAGTGCAGGAACCCGGACCGCCAGCTCGCGTCGAGGTTGGAGTACTCGGTGCGGGTCCCGTCCGGATGGTGGACGAGGACCGGCGGGAGGTCGAGCATCTCGCCCGTGGCGCGTGTCACCCAGAGGAACCCGTCGGTGCCCTGGATCTCGAAGAACTCGTCGGCGCCGTAGTAGCTGCTGCGCAGGTTCATGCGGGGCGCGTACGTGACTTCCATCATGCCGAGCAGCGTCTCGCGCTCGTACTCCCAGATCGCCGCGGTGGGCGCCTCGAAGAAGATCGGCGCCTGACGCACGACCGCTTGCACGCTCGTGATGTCCTGATCGAAGAGCCACAGCGCGGTGGCGTACTTGTGGACGATGTCGTCGAAGAGGTGACCGCCGGGACTCTGGGCGTTGAACCGCCACACGTAGCCCTGGGGCTCGAGATGCCGTTGGAACTCGGTGTCGGTCGCACCGACCACGGTCTTGACCCGCAGCATCGTCGGTGCGCCGATCGCCCCCGCGGCGATGAGCTCCTTGGCCTTCACCAGCGGCGGGTAATGGAAGAAGCACTCGCTGACCCGGAACACGACCCCGGCGGCGCGGGCCGCCTCGGTCATCTCGATCCCGTCGGCCACGCTGTTCGCGATCGGCTTCTGACACGACACGTGCTTTCCGGCCCGCACGGCCGCGAGCACGTGCTCCCGGTGGAGATGCGTCGGCGTGAGGATCTCGACCGCGTCGATCTCGTCGTCGGCCAAGAGCTCGTCGAGCGAGGTGTAGACCCGCTCCACGCCCCACTCCGAGGCCATCTGGCGCGCCTTGTCCTCGCGCGGATCACAGAGGGCGACCACGTCACATCGATCGTGGTCGAGGTAGCCAGCGACGTTGAGCGGCGCGATGTTGCCGACGCCGACGATTCCCATCCGGACGCGATCCACGGTCATGCTCCTCGCTCGTGGGGGCGCCACAGTACGGTCTGGGTGCCGATCCCGGCGCTCCCGCGGCACCGAACGGTGAGGCCTCAGCCATGAAGATCACTCGGATCCTGCACGCGTCGGTGAACGTCGAGGATCGCCTCGAGCCGACCGCGGCGTTCTACACCGCGGTCCTCGACCTCGATCAGGCGCCACGACCGACGATCCCCGGGATCGCGGGTCAGTGGTTCTCGGTCGGTGATGCGCAGCTCCACCTCGTCGACGCGCCTCACCGGGGCGCGCCGCGGATCGACCCGACGGGACCGCATATCTGCTTCGGGGTCGAGGACTTCGATGCCGCCGTCACCGAGCTCGACGGCGCCGGGATCCCCTACGAACGGGCCCAGCAAGGCTCGGTCCCACAGGTCTGGATCACGGACCCGTCCGGGTTCACGATCGAGCTTCAACCGGACCCTCGCCCGGCCTGAGCCGCTCCCGTCCGGGCCTCGAGCAACCCGCTCGGGGCGAGGCATACTCGGCGATCGTGGCCGTCAGTTCACAAAGCTTCGATCGGGCCGCGTCGTTCTATGACCGCACCCGCGGGCTGCCGGCCGAGGCCACGGCGCGGGTCACCGAGCTGCTGACCGGTGAGCTGACGGGGCGAGGACGCTGCCTCGAGATCGGGGTCGGCACCGGACGGATCGCGTGGCCGCTCCACGAAGCCGGGGTGGCCATGACCGGGATCGACCTCTCCCGGCCCATGATGAGCATCCTCGTCGAGAAGGCGGGCGGCCGGGTGCCGTTCCCGCTGGCGCAGGCCGACGCCACCATCCTCCCGTTCCCCGACCATCGGTTCGGTGCCGCCGTCGCGTCCCACGTGTTCCACCTCATACCCGACTGGCGTCAAGCCCTCA
>DAIMHT010000024.1:0-13758 GCA_036723155.1 Actinomycetota bacterium | reverse complement strand
CGAGGACACCGTCGACGTCGCGGGCGAGGAGCTCGTCCCAGCCGCGACCCCAGATCACCTTGATGACGTTCCAGCCCGCGCCGTGGAACGTGGCCTCGAGCTCCTGGATGATCTTGCCGTTGCCGCGGACGGGGCCGTCGAGGCGCTGCAGGTTGCAGTTGACCACGAAGATGAGGTTGTCGAGCTGCTCGCGGGCGGCGATGGAGAGGCCGGCCATGGCTTCGGGTTCGTCCATCTCGCCGTCGCCGACGAAGCACCACACCTTGGCTCGGCTGGTGTCGGCGATCTCGTGGTGGAGGAGGTAGCGGTTGAAGCGAGCCTGGTAGACAGCGTTGAGGGGGCCGAGACCCATGGAGACGGTCGGGAACTCCCAGAAGTCGGCGAGTCGGCGGGGATGCGGGTAGCTGGGGAGCCCGCCGCCGAAGACCTCGCGGCGGAACCGGTCGAGGTGCTCTTCGGTGAGGCGCCCTTCGAGGAAGGCGCGGGCGTACACGCCGGGAGCGGCGTGGCCTTGCACGTAGACCTGGTCGCCGAAGCCGCCGTCGGTCTTGCCTTGGAAGAAATGGTTGAAGCCGACGTCGTAGAGCGCGGCGGCTGACGCGAACGTGGACAGGTGGCCGCCGAGCCCGTCGAAGCGACGGTTGGAGCGGTCGACCATCGCCATCGCGTTCCAGCGGATCGCGGCGCGGATGCGCTTCTCGAGCGCTTCGTCGCCGGGGAACCATGGCTCTTCCTCGGGCGGGATGGTGTTGATGTAGTCGGTGGTGACCATGGCTGGGACGCCGACGCCTTGCTCGTTGGCGCGCTCCATGAGCCGGGCGAGGAGGTACCGGGCCCGGGAGCGCCCGTGGGAGTCGATCACCGCGTCGAGCGAGTCGAGCCACTCGCCGGTCTCGCTCGGGTCGATGTCGGGCAGCTGGTGGACGAACCCGTCGATCAGCATCGGCGTTCCTGTCTGGGGGGCGTGCACCCCAAGGCTACGGCTCGTGACGCCGGACCGATGACCAGGGTGACCGGATGGTTACTGGTCGGTCACGTCGCGGCCGGTGGCGCGGACGGCCGCGTCCCCGACGCCGGACGGCGGTCGGCTCCGCGGCTCGGGCCGCGGGTCGGTGCCGCCGAGGGTGGTGCCGGTCAGTGCGGCAGGACGGCGAAGAAGTCGCGTTCGCCGGGGACGAGGTAGCGGTCCTCGGGGCGCGTCATATCGGGGAGGAGCTTGGAGCCGTGGATGATCGAGGGGTCGTACCCGGGGGCCTGGTGGAAGGTGAAGGCGCTCACCCAGGTGCTGTTGATGTCGAGCTCCATCGCCCGAACCGCTCCGGCGCGCTGGAGGATCGTGGCGAGCGTGGCGACACTGATCCCGTTGCCGCCGACGTAGATCAGGCCGCCGTTGGCGTCCACGCCCACGCCGGAACGCCAGACGAAGGTGTTGTTGCCGACGGTGGCTCCCCACTTGGTGTTGGCGTCGGACGCCAACCCGGGGACGAGCTGTCCCCCGTCGACGAGCAGCGACAGGTTCTGGCGGACCGTCTGGATGAACGGCGACATGACGAAGTCCCGGCCCCACGCACCGACGCTCGCCTTGCCGTTGGTGTCGATGACGAGCGACGCGACGCCGTTGACGAGGGGGCGGAACTCGTGGCCGTAGTTGTAGTAGCCGCCGCCCGAGTCACTGAGCTTGAAGCCGGAGTTGAACGCCGCGACGACGGAGGCCCGCTGCTCCGGCGGGATCTGCCCGCCGTACGGGCTCGGACCGCCGGGCTCCTGGAGCCCCGGGATGAGCTCGGTCCTCAAGAGCGTCGTGTCCATCCACATCGCCCCGGCGACGAGACTGGTGTGGACCGCGTCGGGGCGGAAGAAGGTCGTGTACACGCCGGGGAGGCCTTGGACGGTTCGTCCGGCCGGGGTCCACAGCCCTTCGCCCGGCAGCGGGGTCGTCACGAGGGGCTGCATCGCGGCCGGTGGAGGCAGGTGCGCCGGGATCGCGGCGGCCCCCTTCTTCGTCGCCGCGCTGCCACTCGTCCCGGCGCTCTTCGGCAACCCACCCTTCGGCTTGCCGCCAACCGCGGGCGCGTGGTGGGTGTACCACCAGTGCTCGATGGTGTTGACCACGCCGGTCATGCCGTTGTCCTTGAGCCACTCGACGCTGCGGATGCTCACGGGATCGGTGCCGGGGGCGCTGATCGCTGAGTAGTACGACGCGACGGCGGGGACGAGGAGCGCGACGAACACGAGCGCAACGCCCCGGCGGATCCATTTGCGGCGGCGGCGGAGCTCGGCCTTGCGGGCCGCTTCGGCTGCGGCCCGTCGGGCTTGCCGGCCACCGTTGCGGGGGGGTGGCGGGGGGGCGCCGTTCCCGCCCCGCGACGAACGGACCGTCGGGTGCGGCTGGGTCGGCGCCTCAGCGCCAGCGGAGGAATCGTGGAGGGTGCTCATCGGTCTCGCTCGCTCGCGAGACGGGCGGGGGCGCAATCACGCCCGCACGTCAGCGGTGCGCCGATGGCAGCCTACCGGCCCGCAGCGCCGATCAGCACCACGGCCGCCGGGCCGGCCGGAGCCGTCGGTTAAGGGCGGTCAGCCCTGGACGCCGAGGAAGAACAGCACCAGCCAGAGGACGCCCAGCACCTGGATGACGTGGTCCTCGAAGACGATGTCTTCGGGGGCTCCCCCGCCGCCCTGCTCCACGACGTGGGCGTATCGGAGCATCGCGAGGACAAAGGGGACGATCGACGCCCGGAACCACAGGACGTCCCCGACCCGGGAGGCGACCTCGAACGCCCACAGGCAGTAGGCGGTGATGGTGACGCTGGCGGCGACGGAGCGGACGAAGCCGAGGAAGCTGGTCGAGTACTCCTCGAGCGTGGCCCGGTGGGCCCCGGACGCGTCGCCGAGCTCGACCTGCTCGGCGTGGCGCTTCCCGGCCACGATGAACAGCGACGCCGCCCCGGCGACGATGAGGAACCAGTCCGAGATCTGGACGTTGGTCGCGACGCCCCCGGCGACGGCTCGGAGCACGAACCCGGCCGCGATGGCGCCGAGGTCCACGACCGGCTCGTGCTTGAGCCAGATGCTGTACGAGACGGTGAGCGCGACGTAACCGGCGACGACGGCGACCAGCTGACCGTGGTTGATGGGAGCGGCGACGCCGAGGCCCGCGAGGAGCAGGACCACGGCCATCACCTTCGCCAACCGGACGCTGATCTGACCGCTGGCGACGGGCCGGTTCCGCTTCGTGGGGTGCTCGCGGTCGGCGTCGACGTCGAGGGCGTCGTTGAGGAAATAGGTGCCGCTGGCGGCGAGGCAGAGGGCGATGAACGCCACTGCGGTGCGGAGGATCTGGTCGGGGTCGGTGAGGACCCCGGCGGCGCCGGGGGCGGCGACGACGAGCAGGTTCTTCAGCCACTGCTTCGGTCGGGCGGTGCGGAGGAGCGCCATCGGCACGGAGGAGCGCGACGTCTCGCGCGACGCGTTACGGGACGCCACAGGCTCGTAGGGTACCGGCGCCGGGCTGGGATCCCGGTGAGGGCTGATCACCGCCGCGGGCCTGGCACGCGGGTCAGGCGATCCGGGCGAGATGGACGATGTACCAATGTCCCCGCCACGAGATCATCGACGCGATCCGGAACGAGCCCGGCCGCCCACCGACGGTGTAGCGGACGGTCGTCCCGTAGATCCGCCAGTACGGGAGCTTGTTGTACTCCGCGCCGGGCTGCACCCATTGGGCGCCGGTGGGGACGTCGATCCCCGCGAGCTCGGCGGTCGGGGCGCCCGCCCCGAGCGAGGCGTGCAGGGAATGGATGTCTTGTGTGTACGCGGCCACGAGGCGCTGCTGCCAGTCCGAGGCCGGGTTCGAGATGGCCTTCACCTGCAGGTACGCGGAGAGCGGGAAGAAGAAGGGCATCGCGACCGTCGGGTTGTCGGTGACGATCGCTTGCCAGAAGGCCTGCACGCCGGCCTGGAACTGCGGGTCGGTCGTGGTGGGCTGGTCCATCGTCTGGGGAAGCGTTCCCGGGTCAACGGTCGTGGTGGTCGTCGACGGGGGCGGCGCGGTGGTCGAGGTGGTGGTTGTCGTCGCCGCGGCGCGAACGCTGGGCGCCGCGGTGCGGGTGGCCCCGCCCGCGCCGACGAGGTACACGGCGCCGGCCGCGGTCACGACGACCACCAGCGTCACCCCGGCGCCGATGCGGCGGCGGATGATGCGACGACGGCGACGGCGACTCGCCCGGCTCGTCATGCGCGCACGGTACCCGCGGGGAGGGGTGGGAGGGCCCCGACGGCCTGCGTTCGGCTCCGGGCGGCCGGGGGGACTACGGACGGCCCCCGGTCCCGCCGGACGGGAAGCGGTAGAGGTCACAGATCCGCAAGTGCCTCGTGAACACGAAGGTGCGCCGGACATAGGCCTCGAGGCGTACCGGTCGCGTCGGGGACACGTAGGCACCCCGCCTCGCCGGCCGGGACACGCAGACCCAGCGCACCGAGCCGGCCCTGAGGAGGCGGATGACGCCGTCCTGGTCGTCGCGTCCGAGGTCGCTGACACCCGGGAAGTCGAAGGGTGTCGGATCCGTCAGTTGGGCCGTGAGGTAGTAGTAGCTGGCGTCGGGCCGGATGATGAAGAGGTTGGTGGCGTGCGCTCGGCGGGCACCCGCGCCGACGATCCGCACGCCCCGGATGGTGTGGTCGGCCACGGCGGCGCCGACGACGTGGGGCAGGCCGGTGAGTGATTCTGATGGCTGGCCGAGCGGCTCGATGGCGCGGGCCACGATGGCGACGGTGGCGATGGCGAGCCACAGGGCGAGCCCGGCCGCCAGGGCTCGACGCAGCCTCGAGGCGCGAAGCGTCGGTGCCAGGAGCGCCACCGATCCGGCGATGACGACGAGGAAGAGCGGCGCGGTCTCCGTGAGGTGCTGGGGTCCACCGCGTGGGATCAACCCGATCCCCCCGACGGCGGCGAACGCGGCCAACGCCGCGGCTTTGAGCCGTCGGGCGTGAGCGGTCTTGGCCAGCGCCGCGATCACCGTGAAGGCCGCGACGATCGGCAACACGGAGGCCGTGTACCAAAGCCGGTTGGCGTATGCGGCGGCCGGAGGCCCGAAGAACGGCAGGGTCCGTTCGACGTGACGGAGCCCAGGGAGGTATCCACCGGTGAAGACGTCGAGATAGTGAGCCTTGCCCGCGAACACGTCCGCGGTGAAGCCCGACCACGCCCCGTTCACGACGACGACGAGCACCGTGACCGCGCTGACCGCAGCGAACGGGACGATGACCCGGGCCAGGTCGCGACCCGACGACTTCCACCCCTCGCGAACCTTCGTGGCGAGCACGATCACCGCGGTCGCCCCGACGACCACGAGCCCAATGTTGGGCTTGGACGCAAACGACAAGCCGGCCAGGATCCCCGCGCCGAACAGATCCCGGCGGGCTCGAATCTCGGCGGCGGGATGTTCGTCGATCCACCGCAGCAGCGCGACGAGTGACCCGAGGGCGAACAGCACCGCGAGGCTCGAGTAGAAGCTGGCGAAGTTGGTCAGCGGCGACGCGTAGACGAAGAACGCGATGGCGAGCAGCACTCGCCCTCGGGGCCCGACGCCGCAGCGACGCTCCGCCACCCAGCCCAGCCACATCGACCCGCTGAAGCACAGGGTCGTGAGCGCCCGGGTCACCAGGATCTGGCTTCCGAACACGCGGACGGCCGCGAGACCGACCCAGGCCGGAACGGGGGTCGAGACGAAGTAGACGTCGCGGTAGAGCGTCTCGCCATGGGCCATTCGCGTCAGCACCCACAGGAACCAGGCCTCGTCGGCGTGGCCCACCGGGCGTCCCACGAGCAACCCGAACGTGATCGCGAACAACGCGACGCCGGCGAGCGTCGTCCACGACCGGAGCCACCGAACCAGCCGCGTCGAAGCGCGCCGGTCGCGTTGCTCTTCGGTTGTGGCGTCGGTCAGCTGCCCCGCGACCTCGACGCCTGACGCCACGGTCACGCAGTCCCCCTGGTCTTCGGAACTCGCACGGTACCCGGCGGTCGTTCGCCCGAGCCGTCACCCCCTCAACGGCGCCGTGGCGCCCCTAGGGAGCGAAGACCAGCCGCAGTGAACGCACCGCGGTGTCGAGCGCCCCCGACGAGACGGTCCCGTGCCCCTCGAGCTCGTACTCGCAGTTCTGCGTCGGCACCACGATCAGGGTCGCATGCGGTCGCCGCGATGAGGTCCGCAGCTCGGTGCGGTCGGGCAGCGTGGTGACGTCCGCATCGGGGCCGAAGAACTCCCGATCGGAGGGATCCCCCGGCGGATAGACGAGCAACACCAAGCCCGCGCCGTGTCCGGTGGTGCGCGTCCAGGTGACCTCGAACTCGTCGAAGATGTTGAACCGGGCGCTCGGTACCGCGCGGATCGGCGCGTCGTGCAGCGACGTCGGCAGCATCAGCAGGCAGGCCGGCCGGAACTGGTCACCGACCTGGGGGGCCGGGCCGGCTCCGTCGTAGTAGGCGCCCGCGACGCTTCGCAGATCCGGCGGAGCCGCCACCGGCGGCGCACCGAAGGGGAGCACCGACCCGGGCGCGGCGGACCGGACCCGCCCGCCCGGCTTCGGCGTCGTGAGCAGGCTGGTCGACGCGTTGGTTCCGCCTCCCCCGCACGACAGGAGGAGGATTCCCAGCACCACGGTCCCGATCACGCGCCGAGCAACCACGTTCCCGGCTTCCTCCGTCGATCGACGCCGCGTGGCGGCGCAGGGTACCCGAGCCCACCGGGCCCTCCCCGTACACGGTCGCTGACCGCGCGTGGGACGGGTCTCTTGGGGCGCGCGGACAACGAGAGCCGACTGTGCGATCGTGCCGAGTGGACCGCGCCCCCTCGGTCCCGGGGGGGAGGACCGAGGGGCGCGGCTTCCACCTCACCGTACGGGGCGGCACCTAAAGCGGCCATAACGAGCCGCCCGACCTCACCCGATCGGTCGCCGGCCGTCGGTCGGGTGTCCGGTTGCCTGAGTGTTCCCGCCGCGCGGACGCTGGGCCCGTCGGCGGTAGCGTCGGCTGGGTGACGGCATCGGAACCGATTCCGGCGATCCTGGTGACTTCCGGGGTCGCGGTCGTCGACGAGGGACGGATCTTGTTGGTGCGGCGCGCCGACGACGGCACGTGGTGTCTTCCGGGGGGCCGGATGGAGTTCGGAGAATCGGTGAGCGACTGCGCGCGCCGCGAGTTCGTGGAGGAGACGGGCCAATCGGTCGCCCTGACCGACCTGCTCGGTGTCTACAGCGACCCGCGCGAGCAGACGCACCGCTATCCCGACGGGACCGTGGTTCAGTTCACTGCGGTCGTCTTCTCCGGGACGGCGGGCCCGGTGGTCGGGCCGCTGGCCGGTGACACCGTCGAGGTGCGCTGGTTCGCGTCATCCGAGCTGCCGGCGAACCTGATGGCCTGCGACGCGCCGATCATCCGTGATGCTCTCGCCGAGGACGGGCCGAGGCCGAGGCTCTCGTAGCCGGCTCGGATGGGACGCCGGGCGGCCCGACCACGGGGACGGGGCTCGGGGCTAACGCCACTCTCCGTCGACGCACAGCGTGCAGCGATGCACGGTGATTCGTCCGACATCGATCGCCAGGTCCTCCCGGCCGTCGGAGGTCTGGATCCGGCCGATGCTCACCGGGACACCCGGGGGTCGCGCGACATCGACGGGCTGCTGACAGCCCGGGCACTGCAACGCTTCCGCAGTGGTCAGGTTCCAACGGTTCGCAGACAGTACTGAGGCCACAGCGTCACCTCTGACCTCATTAGAACACAGCAGTTGCGAACCGTGGTGGCATTCCGAAGCGAACAATCACGACGCGCGACCGAAACGGCGGCCGGTCGGGCTAGAGCGGAAGGTCGAAGGCGTCGAGGACGTCGATGGCGCGCAGGCTCCGTACCAGCAACGCGTGCGCGAGCGCGATGTGGCGGGGGTCTTCGATGGTCAGACCGCCGGCGACGATGACCGGATAGACGAAGCCGAGCATCGTCCCGTACCGGTACATGGCCCACGCCCAGTCGGCGTCGGGGGTGATCCCTTCTGCCGCGAGGTCCTCGAGGTAGGCGGTGAACGCCTGCTCGTAGCCGTCGCGAGTCTCGATGTTGAGACTCTGGGTGACGAGGTACGCGAGGTCGCGGGGCGCGACGGATCGGTCGATGAGCTGCCAGTCGACGGCGACCACGTCGTCGTTGGGTGTGAAGAAGAGGTTGTCGAGGCGCCAGTCGGCGTGGGACAGGACGAGCGGGGGCTCGGAGAGCTTGGCGAACAGCGCCGGGATACGGGTGGAGTATCGGTCGCCGAAGGCCCGGACCGCGGGGGTGATGTCATCGGGGAAGAGCTCCTGGGCGCGGGGCCAGGACATGTCGAACGCCATCGTCACCGCGTCGGGATACGGGCTGTCGCCGAGCCGGAGCAGCCACGGGGTGTCCCCGATCCCGGCTTCCTCCCAGAAGCAGGCGTGGAGTCGAGCCAGCGTCCGAATCGCCGGTCGCGCTTCGGTGACGGTGCAGCCGGCCACCTGATCGAAGGCACGGCCGCGGGGAGCGACGTCCTCGAGGAGCAACACCGTGTCCTGGCTGACGGGGTCGTGCGCGGCGTAGTGACAGGCCGGGTGCGGGATCGAGGTCCGGCTCGCCAGCTCGGTATAGAACCCGACTTCCCGGCCGTACATGTTCAGCGCCGACGCGACGAATCGGGTCTCCTCGGTTGGCGCGGCCAGCTTGGCGATCATGGTCGCCGGTCCGTCCGGGCCGTCGAGCTCGAGGCGAGCGAGTTGGCCGACGAGACCAACGCCCACACCGATCGGCGTACTGGTCAGGGTCGTGATCGAGCGACCCAACGCCTCGCTGCACCATTGCGGCGTCAGGTCGTCGAGAACCCGGGGAATGGTCATTGCGCGCTCACCCCCGCGAGCAGCCACTCGGTCATGCGACGGGGCGCTTCGCTCAGGAGCGGGAACAGCGCGTCGCGGCGCGGCAGCCGAACGTGTCGCCGGCCCCGCTCGATGGCATCGACGAGCGCATCGGCGACCGTGTCCATGCGCAGATCGACCGCCAGATGGAACCGCTCGAGGCGCGTCAGGGCCCGGAGGGTGGGCGGATGGCCGCGGAGGCTGTCCATCATGGTGCTCTCCACCGGTCCGATCTCGGCCAACGTGGTCGTGACCGGTGTCCCTTTGAGCTCGGCGCGTAGCGACGCGGTGAAGTGGCTCAGCCCGGCCTTGGAGGTGGAGTACGGGGCCAGTCCGGGAAGGGCGTTCGTCCCCGAGAGCGACGAGACGTTCACGATGTGTCCCCGACCGTGCGCGCACATCAACGGGATCACGGCGCGGCTCAACAACATGGGGGCGACGAGGTTGACGAGGATGAGCTCACGGACGCGATCGGGCGCAAGGTCGGTGAGCCGCCCGGTCAGGTCGAGGCCCGCGTTGTTGATGAGCACATCGATGGGGCCGTCGCCCTCGATCCGGGCCACGAGATCATCGAGGCCGCCGGTCTGGGAGAGGTCGGCGGGGTACGCGATGCCGTCGAAACGTGCCGCGAGCTCGCGCAGTGCGCCCTCGGATCGGGCGACGAGGGCCAATCGCGCGCCCCGTTGCGCGAGGCGCTCGACGACGGACCGGCCGAGACCACGCGACGCGCCGGTCACGATGACACGCGCGCCGTCGAGGTTCAGGCCCATGCTCCGCTCCCCTGGTCCGCCCCAGCTCTCCGGCTCACCGGTGCTCGGCGAAGCAGGCACCGTGTGCGTCCTCGGCGCGCCACCGCACGCGGGCCGCCGCCAGAGTCGTTGACGTGCTCCGAGCTCCCGTCATCCGCTCACCCCGACTCCGGTCGAGCCGGTCGGGTCACCGTACCCGTTGTCAGCACGACGAGCGCTCGTCGAAGGGTCTGCCGCCAACTGGTCCGGGCCGTGCGCCCAACGTGCGGGAGCGTCATGCTGGCGGCCATGAGCAGCGCTACCGAAGGAGCCACCTCGTGCACCAGTTGACGTTCAAAGGTGCGGGGAGGTTGGAGTGGGACGAGGTCGCGGCACCCGAGCTCTCGAGCGGTGTCGACGCCTTGGTGCGTCCGATTGCGGTCGCGACCTGCGACCTCGATGCGGCGGTGGTCGCGGGCCGGGCGCCGCTTCCCGGACCGTTCGCGTTCGGACACGAGTTCGTCGGCGACGTCATCGCCGTCGCCGACGAGGTCCGCTCGATCCGTCCCGGGGATCGGGTCATCGTGCCGTTCCAGGTGAGCTGTGGCGACTGCGATCCGTGCCGACGCGGCCTGACCGGGAGCTGCGACTCGGCCGGTGCCGGCGCCGCGTTCGGCCTCGCTCCGATCGCCCGCCGGGAGTGGGGAGGTGCCCTCAGCGACATCGTCCGGATCCCGTACGCCGACGCGATGTTGGTCCCGCTTCCCGCCGGCGTCGAACCGGCCGCCGTGGCCAGTGTCTCCGACAACGTGCCCGACGGCTGGCGCGCGGTCGCACCACCCTTGGGTGACCGGCCGGGTGCCCCCGTGCTCGTGGTCGGCGGGTTGGGGGAGGTCGCCCTGTACGCGGTCGCGGTCGCGGTCGCGCTGGGTAGCGATCAGGTTGACTATGTGGATACCGATTCGCGTCGCTTGACGGTCGCCGAGACCCTGGGCGCGAACGCCATCGACCGACCCGTGGACGGGACCCGGGTGGGCCGGTACCCGGTGGTCGTCGACCACAGCGGCGAGACGGCCGGGCTGCACACGGCGATCAGATCGACCGAGCCTGAGGGCACGTGCACCTCCACCGCGGTCTACTTCGGGGCTGACACTCCGCTGCCGTTGCTCGACATGTACACGCGTGGCATCACGTTCCGCACCGGTCGCGTCAATGCCCGCGCGGTGATACCCCACGTGCTCGATCTCATCACGGCGGGCCGGCTCCGACCCGAGCTCGTCACGTCCGCGATCGTTTCCTGGGAAGAGGCCGACACGGCACTGGCGGAGCTGACCTCGAAGACAGTCGTGGTCCGATGACCCCGAGGCCGCCGATGTCGGTGGCCTCGTACACTCTCCTCGACCGAGTGGCTGAGTCCCACCGCGGTGGTCGAAGCGCGGAGAGGAGAGCGTCGCGTGCCCGCAACGCCGTGGAAGTCGTTCGCGCCAGTCGATCAGGATCAAGAGGTCCTGGTCCTGGCGACCGCGCTTCCGTTGAATCGCTTGTCCTCGACGCTGCGCTTCGCGCGGTTCGTGAGCGCGATCCGAAAGCAGCTGGCGACCACGCCGGGCCTCCTGGGCTATTCGATGTTGGCCCAGCCGCCAGCCAAGCGGTACTGGACGGTGTCGATCTGGGAGGACGAGGCCGCCCTGCAAGCCTTCGTGCGCGAGAACCCCCACCAAGAGATCATGTCGGCCCTCGCGGGGCAGATGGGTGCGACCCGCTTCGTGCGGTGGAACGCACGGGGATCCGAAGCTCGACCCCAATGGGACGAAGCACTCAGTCGCTTGCGCTGAGTGCCCGAGCCCGGCCCCCCAACCGGCAACGACCACACGACCGGACGACGTCGACGACCTCCTCGATCGAGTCTCCCGAGGTTGGGGGAACGTCACCCGGCTCGTCGATCGCTCGCCGGGTGGATCGTCATTTCGTACGGGCGACGATGTCGGCGAGCTGCTTGTCCTGCTCGGCGAGGTGCGCCTGGATCTGCATCGCCTCGTGGAGCACCGCTTCGGCGTCCTTGTAGGTCGATTCGGAGCGTTTGTCGGCCGCCCGGGCCTGGATGTTCTGACCAACGATGATGATTGGGAGGAGCACCAACTGGAGGAACGCCTGACTGATCCAGGCGACCAGCAGGATCGTCCCTGCTCCCAGTGTGAAGCCCAGGTGAAGGCCGGCCTGATCGAGCGTGTCCGGGAGACTCACGAAGGCGATCAGCGCAAACAGGTAGGCCGCCCACATCGTCCCGACGACCACCGTGATGCGGAGACCGATTCTGCCGTTGAGGCCGGTCCGCTCGTCAGCCGTCTTCACCGGGTGGGTGCTGTGCTCGACGACGTGCGCGACCGTGCGCGGGTGAGGTGTGTACTCGAAGGCCATCAGTCGGTCCTTCCGTAGGAACCCAGCCAACTGCTGCGTACGTCCTATCAGAACCACTCGTGACCGACCGCCGATCCGGGTGCGACGAAGCGCCGCCGGTGCCAGTCGACTCGGAGAACGATCCCAACTGCAGGCCCACTACGGTCCCGTCTGTGCTGGGCTTGTTCCTCGTCGCGGTCAGCTTGGGCGCTTCAAATTTCGCGGCGTCGATCGGCATCGGACTGGCCGGAGTCGACAATCGGACCCGACTGCGCGTCGCCGTCGTGTTCGGGTTCTTCGAGGCGGCGATGCCGCTCCTCGGTCTCGGTCTCGGCCAGCGCGTGTCCCATCAGCTCGGCTCGGCTGGTCACGAGATCGGCGCCGGACTCCTCATCGCCGTCGGCGTGTACACGGTCGTGATGGGGCTCCGCGCCGACCACGACGGCCGTCCGCGCGCGCATCGCTCAGGCCGGCTCGTGCTGACCGGTCTGGCCCTCTCGATCGACAATCTCGTCGTGGGCTTCGCCCTCGGCTCTCTCCATGTCGAGTTCGCGGTGGCGGCCGCCGTCATCGCCGTGTTCAGCGTGGGCATGAGCCTCGTCGGCCTCGAGATCGGCAACCGCGTCGGCACGTCGGTCGAGACCCGAAGTGAGGTGTTGGGCGGAGTGGTGCTCGTCGGCGTCGGCATCGCCGTCGCTGTGGGCCTGCTCGGGTGAGCCAACCGCTGACGTCGACGCGTCGCCACATCATTGATGGGGCGACGAGTGGTCCGGCCCGGATGCTGCGTCCGCGTAGCGCGCGGGGTCGGTGCTGAAGCGTTCGGCGCAACCGTCGGAGCAGAACCAGTAACGACGACCGTGATGGGTCGCCTGGGCGGGGGCATGGGCGGTCTGCACTTGCATGCCACAGACCGGATCGGTGGCATACCCGACGCCTCCGCCGAGGCGCCCCCGATGCCGGTACAGCCAGTACAGGTAGCCGAAGCCGACCAGGAACACGAGGTTGAGGAACGTCGTGTAGTTCCAGTGGAAGCTGGTCGCGACGATCGGACGGGTCTGGGTGTGGGGGATCAGGCCGGCGCCGGAGAACAGGCCCTCGACGAGGAGCCCCGCGACTGCCATCACCGCCCAGAACCAGACGAGGAGCCGTAGCGTCAAGCGGGCCCCGTAGTACTTGCGGTAGATCAGCAGCAGCGGGAGCGTGATGAGGTCAGCGAAGATGAACGCGATCACGCCCCCGAAGCTGATCCCACCGTGCCACAGCGCCGCGGCAAGCGGCACGTTCCCGATCGAGCACACGAAGCTGATGACCGCGATGAACGGTCCGACGATGACGTTCTCCAGCGTGGTCCAGAACCCGTGGCCGTGCAGGAAGACGTCGTTCCACACGTGGGTGGGAACGAGCACGGTCAAGAAGCCGGCGACCACATAGCCGATCACGAGCTCGCGGCGAAGCATCGTGAGGTCCGCCATCGTGTAGCTAGCCGCGTCGGACCAGGCGGCCCGCGATCGCAACTTGACGTGCCACGGTTCGCGTTCGAGCTCGATTTGGCGCTCATCGCTGACGCCCGCCATCGCTTGATGCTCGTCGCCGTCGGGTCCTCCGTGCTGGAGCCGGCGCCGGGCCTGTTCTGCTCGTCGTCGCCCGATAACCACCGAGCTGGTGAGCGCCAGGAGCACGATCATGATCGCACCACCGACGAACTCCGCGGCGGCGA
>DAIMHT010000023.1:0-13949 GCA_036723155.1 Actinomycetota bacterium | reverse complement strand
GCGGGCCCTGCGGACCTGGGACCCGCAAGGCTGGTTCCTCCGGGTTCGCTGACGCTCACATTGGCGGTACCCGAGCAGACCTTCTGCTGCGTGGAGGCCCGCCGAGCGGACCTCGACGGATCTCCACGACTATCGCGCCAGATCATGCGCGAATTCGAGCACCGAGGGCCGGTGGCGGAAACCTGAAACGATCCGTCTCACGTGAGCAAGGACGGCGGAACTGACAAGTCCTCGCTGGTGTAGAGGTCGCGAATGGCGAACGGATCGTTCGACGCACACGTGGTGGCTACGGCGTCGATGAGCTCGTCATAGTCGGGGCCTGTCTCGCCCTTGTAGGAGGCATCCATTCGCCCCCATTCGTCCCACGGGAGCACCTCGATTTTGTTCAATGCCGCAAGATCACGAATCGCGTTCCCACGTACCTCCGCGATGCCCCATGCGTGTGGAGCACCAACGACTCCGAACAACGAAGGGTCACCGGCACCCTCGCGGCACAACGTCCACGCCTCGCCACCACTCAGGAATTCGTCCGAGCTCAGATCCTCTGGAGTACTCACGAAGGGAAGTCCCAGAATTTCCGAGTCGATTCGAACCCATCGCTCTTGTGCAGTGTGCCAGTACTCAACAACCCAGTGATCGACGTACTTTCCGGGGACAAAGTAGGTGGCGAAGCCACAGCGGGCACGGGCGGCAATTCCGCGGTAGCGAAGGAATGCGCCGCTCAAGATTGTGAAGTGTCGACACGTACCGACGATGCGGTTCTTGGGTCGACGGGCCTCGTGAATCGGAGTCGGGTCCAACGCGACAAGCGTTCTGATGAGTTCACTCGCGTGGCGAATCGATTTCTCAGCGTGACGTTCTTCAGGAATTCCGCACGCGCGTGCGAGATCGGGCGGGATCACAAGGGCCTGCGCGACGCGGCAGAGATCGACTGCTTTGGTGGGTAGGTCGGCGAGATGCGACAGGAGCCCGCGGTCGATTGCCGTGAGCTCGCCTGGCGCGTCGTAGGCGATTTCGTTCCGTGGATGCAGGGCGCCGATATTGCCCGCTCCGTGCGGGTGTGTCGACCAGGTCGGTTGCCCTACCACCAGCGAATCCTGAGGAGCGACACCCGTGGGCCATCGAGCTCGACGCCGACCTATGGCCGGGCGACCCCGAGGGCGGGGAGTGCGGCCGAGGTCGATGGGCCGGCCGCTTAGCGGGTCAGGATCGTCACGGACGCGTTCGCTCCCCGGCCCACGGTGTGCGCGAGCGCGACCCGGGCGCCGTCGACTTGCCGGGGCCCGGCGGTGCCGCGCAGCTGGCGGGTCAGCTCGACCACCTGACCGAGCGCGGAGGCCCCGAGCGGCTCGCCCTTCGACAGCAGACCGCCGCTCGGGTTTACCGGAAGCCGGCCTCCGAGCGAGGTGGCGCCGTCGTCGATGAGGCGACTCTGGTCTCCGTGCTCGCAGAGCCCGAGTTCCTCGTAGGACAGCAGCTCGCGGGCGGCGTCGGTGTCCTGGCACTCGACGACGTCCAGGTCGGTGGGTGTCACGCCCGCGAGTACGAACGCGTCTTGCGCTGCCAGGGTCGTGGGTGGGGTGATGGACGTGTCGTCGACGCCGCTCATCGGCGTGGCCTCGCCGAGCACCGACCCGGGCAGATGCGACCGGAGCACCGCGGCGTCGAGGCGGACCGCGGCCGGGTCGGCGTCGCTGCCGCGTTGGAGCACCACCGCGGCGGCACCCTCGTTCGGCGAGCAGAGCATGAACAGGTGCAGCGGCTCGCACACCAGCCGGGACCCGAGCACGTCGGCGATGGTCGTCTCGGTCCGGAACATGGCATCCGGGTTGTGGACGCCGTGCCGCCGGTTCTTCACGACGACGCCGGCGAGCTGCTCCTTGGTGACGCCCGTCTCGCGTTGGAGCCGCTGGGCCCGGAGCGCGAAGTAGGCCGGTGTGGCGGCGAGCCCGGCTTCCTCGCGCCACGGCTCGAAGAAGGAGGAGCGGATGATGCCTTTGGGCATCTTCTCGATGCCGAACACGAGCACGGCGTCGTACTGGCCGGCGTCGATGGCGCCCGCGGCGAGCATGAGCGCCGCGGCGCCGCTGGCGCAGCCGGCCTCGACGTCGAGGATCGGCCCCCCGGTGCGCCCGATCGCGCTGAGGACCTTGTGGCCGGCGGCGACCCCGGCGTACGCGGTGCCGCAGAACGCGGCGTCGAAGGACGGGTCGCCGGCCTCGGCGAGCGCGGCGCGGACGGCGGTGACACCGAGGTCGGTGACGGTCCGGTCGGGGAACCGGCCGAACGGGTGCAGGCCCACGCCGGTGATGCGAACGTCGGTCATGTCGGAGCGAACGTGTAGGTGACCACGGTCTCGCCGTCGTCGTTGTCGTGGAGCTCGGCGACCTCGAGTCGCATCGGCAACCCGAAGTCGAAGGCGGTGTCGGACAGCTCGAGGCGGGTGATGACCCGCAGCCCTTCGGGGAGCTCCACGACGCCGAAGCCGAACGGCACCGGCCCCTCGTAGCCCGGCGGTGCCGTCTGCACCACGGTCCAGCCCCACAGCTCGGCGGTGTCGGACAGCACCACGGCCTCGACGTCGGGGGACGAGCAGTACGGGCAGAGCTCGCTGCGGGGGAAGAGGTACCGGTCACAGGACGGGCAACGGGAGCCGAGGAGCTGCACCGCTCCGGTGGCGGTCTCCTCGAAGAGGCCGGTCCGCACCGGGACGTGGGGCTTGCTCATATGACGCCGTCCCGCCCGAGCTTGTCGAGCTCCTCGTCCGACACGCCGAGCGTCTCGCCCAGGACGGTCCGGGTGTGCTCGCCGAGCCGGGGCGCCCCGGACGGGACCGGCGGTGACTCGCCGACGCGACGGGGATAGGGGGCCTGCTGGCGGAGGGGACCGACGACGGGGTCGTCGACGGTGACGAGGTCGCCGCGGGCCGCGATGTGCGCGTCGGAGAAGATGTCGGCGGCGGTGTAGGCGGTCGCGACGGGCACGTCGCACGCGACGCAGCGCGCTTCGACGGTCGGGGCGTCCAGGCCGCGGGTCCAGTCCGCGACGATGGTGTTGATCTCGTCGCCGTGGGTGGCGCGGTCGCTGAGCCGGCCGAACCGGGGGTCATCGATGAGCTCGGGTCGCTCCATGGCCTTGCACAGCCGGGCGAAGTTCGAATCTGATCCGGCGACGATGCACACGTACTTTCCGTCGGCGGTCGGATAGTTGTCGAGGGGAGCCGAGTTGGCGAGCCGGTTCCCCTCGCGGTTGCGGACGACGCCGAGCTGGTCGTAGCCGGCCAGGGTCCATTCGAGGACCCGCAGGGCCGCGCCGTAGAGCGCCGCGTCGATGACCGCGCCGCGCCCGTCGCGGCGAGTGTCGCGGGCGTAGAGCGCGCACGTCGCGGCGTGCGCGGCAAAGACACCGGTCAGGTAGTCCGAGATCGTCACCCCGACCCGCACCGGTGGCCGGTCCGGGTAGCCGGTCAGGTGGAGCAGGCCCCCGTAGCCGATCCCGACCCGGTCCAGTCCCGGACGGTGCGCGTTCGGGCCGTCCTGCCCGAAGCTGCTGATCCGCACGACGACCAGCCGCGCGTCGAGCGACGACGGCGCCAGGTTCCACTTCTCGAGGGTTCCGGGACGGAAGTTCTCGACGACGACGTCGGCGGTGGCGGCGAGGCGTCGGAACAGGTCCTGGCCGGCTCGTTGCCGCAGGTCGAGGGTGACGCTCTTGCGGCCGCGGCCCTCCACGGCCCAGAACAGCGAGTAGGGGTGATCGGCGTCATCGGTGGTCGCGAACGGCCCGATCTCGCGCATGAAGTCGCCTCGGTGAGGCTGCTCCACCTTGATGACCTCGGCTCCCTGCTCCCCGAGGAGGCCGGCGCAGAACGGCGCCGCGATCCGAGTTCCGAGGTCGAGGACGCGGATCCCGTCGAGGGGGGGCGTCACGACCCGGCCTGCTCCCGCTTGACCGCGTCCATGCCACCCTCCTTCCGGGCGTCGGAGGCGGCGAGCGCGGTGGCGGTGTTACTGACGAACTGGTGGATCATGAAGTGGTAGCGCCACGAGTCGCGCTGGCCCTGGAGGTCGAGCATCTGGTTGATCGAGGCTTTGATCGCCTGGGCGGTGACCGGTGGGACCAGTGCCACCTGGTCGGCCATGGTGCGGGTCGCCGACGAGAGGTCGTCGAGGGGCACGACCCGGTTGACGAGCCCGTACCGCTCGGCGTCCGCGGCGCTGAGCGTCTCGGCGCAGAGCAGGAACTCCTTCGCCTTGCGGGGACCCAGCTCCCACGGCTCGACGAGCAGCTCGACACCGACGCCGGTCATGCGCGCGACCGGGTTCGAGAACTTGGCGTTGTCGGCGGCGACGATCAGGTCGCACATGCACGCCAGCATGAGGCCCGCGGCGGCGCACGCGCCATGGACCGACGCGATGGTCGGCTTGCGGAAGTCGCGGAGCCGGACGCAGCGGTCGAAGTACATGACCTGCTCGTGGCGCCACTTTCCTTCCGGTGTCGCTCGAAGACGCGCCCATTCGTCGCCGCCGGTGAGGATCTCCTTGAGGTCGTGACCGGCGGAGAAGTGCTTCCCCGACCCGGTCACCACGACGACGCGGACGGTGTCGTCGCGGTCGGCGATCTCGAGGGCAGCGTCGAGGTCGTCGAGCATCTGGCTGTTCTGCGCGTTCGCGGCGTCGGGCCGGTTGAGGGTGATCGTGGCGACCGGACCGTCGACGTCGTAGCGGATGGCTTCGAACTTCACGCTGCCATCATGCCAGCGACCCGAGACCAGCGGCTGCTCTCCACCTCGGCGCCACTGGCGTGGAGCCGCCGGTCAGGTGCTCGAGCGCGACGGTTCTCGGGGCAGGCCGAGGACCCGCTCGCTCAGGATGTTGCGTTGGATCTCGTTGGTGCCGGCCCAGATCGACGACGCCTGGTAGTAGAGCCAGGAGCGTTGCCAGGCGCCGTCACCAGGGTTGTCGGCGGCGTCGTGCCACAGCGGGGCCGCGGACCCGAGCACCGCCATCACGGTGTCGTGCAGTCGCTTGCTCATCTCGCTCCAGGCCAGCTTCATCGCGCTGCCCTCCGGTCCCGGGTCCCGGCCCTTCGCCACTCGGGACAGGGTCCGCCAGTTGGCGAGCTGGAACAGCCGGACCTCGACCGCGGCTTCGGCGAGACGCGGTCGGAGCCGGTCGTCGTCCCAGGCTCCCTCGCGCAGCCCGAGCCGGAGCAGCTCGTCGACGAGCTGGAGGTGGATGACGAGCTGGCGGGGGTTGATCCCGCGCTCATGGGTGAGCGTCGAGTTCGCGACTCGCCAGCCCTCGTTGATCGGGCCGACCAGCCGGTCCTCGGGGACGAAGACGTCGGTGAAGAACACCTCGTTGAACTCGGTCTCGTCGGTGATCTGGCGAAGGGGCCGCACCTCGATGCCGGCGGTGCGCATGTCCACCGCGAACGCCGAGATGCCGCGCTGCTTCGCGACGTCGGGATCGGTGCGGGCCAGGCACAGGCCCCAGTCGGCGAACTGGGCGTAGCTGGTCCAGACCTTCTGTCCGTTGAGGACCCATCCGCCGGCGGTGGGGGTGGCGCGGGTCGCGAGGGACGCCAGGTCACTTCCCGCGCCCGGCTCGCTGAAGAGCTGGCACCACAGCTCCTCCGCGGGGAGGATGGCCGGCAGCCACCGGGTTCGCTGCTCGTCGGTGCCGTGCGCCAACAAGGTGGGGCCGACCAGGTTGATCCCGATCCGTCCGACGAGCTCGGGGGCGCGGGCGCGGGCGAGTTCCTCGGTGACGATGAAGTGCTCGACGGGCCCCGCGCCGCGACCTCCGTACTCGACGGGCCAGGCGACACCCACCCAGCGGTCCGCGGCGAGGCGACCCTGCCACTGGCGCAGAAACGCGACCTCTTCGGCGAGGTCGTCGAATCGAGGGGGGAGTCCTTGGCCGTACTCCCACGGGAGGTGGTCGCGCAGCCAGTCCCGGAAGTCGTGGCGGAGACGTTCCTCGGCTGCGGTGGGGGTGAGGTTCAACCGCGTTGGTCGATGGGGACGTAGTCCCGTTCCGTGACCCCGACGTAGATCTGGCGGGGACGGCCGATCTTCGTCTTCGGGCTCTCCATCATCTCTTTCCAGTGCGCGATCCAGCCGGGGAGTCGACCGAGCGCGAACAGGACGGGGAACATGTTGGTGGGGAAGCCCATGGCGCGGTAGATGAGACCGGAGTAGAAGTCGACGTTCGGGTACAGCTTGCGCTCGATGAAGAACTCGTCGGAGATCGCGACATCTTCGAGGTGGAGCGCGAGGTCGAGGAGATCGTCCATCCGCCCGAGCTCCTCGATGACGGTGTGGGCCTGCTCCTTGAGGATCCGCGCCCGGGGGTCATAGTTCCGGTACACCCGGTGCCCGAACCCGGAGAGCCGGAACGGGTCGTTGGGATCCTTGGCCTTCGACACGTATTTCGCGATGTCGTTCCCGTCGGCCCGGATGTCGCCGAGCATCTCGATCACGGCCTGGTTGGCGCCCCCGTGGAGCGGACCCCAGAGGGCGTTGATGCCGGCCGCCACCGACGCGAACAGGTTCGCCTCGCTCGAACCGACGAGACGCACCGTCGAGGTGGAGCAGTTCTGCTCGTGGTCGGCGTGGAGGATGAGCAGCACCTTCAACGCGTGGACGACCTTGGGACTCACCTCATAGGGCTCGGACGGGACGGCGAACATCATGGTCAAGAAGTTCTCGATCAAGTCCAGCTCGTTGTTCGGGTACAGGAACGGCTGGCCGATCGACTTCTTGTACGAGTACGCCGCGATCGTCGGGAGCTTGGCGATGAGCCTGACGATCGCCGACTGCACCTGCTCGGGGTCGTGCGGGTCCGCGCTGTCCGGGTAGAACGTCGAGAGCGCGCTGACCACCGAGGAGAGCGCCCCCATCGGGTGCGCATCCCTCGGGAAGCCGTCGAAGAACCGCTTCGCCTCCTCATGGAGCAGCGTGTGCTTGCGGATCGCGCGGCTGAACTCGTCTCGCTGCCCCCGGGTCGGGAGCTCGCCGTAGATCAACAAGTACGCGGTCTCGAGAAACGACGGCGAGTGCCCGGACACCAGCTGCTCGATCGGGATCCCGCGATACCGCAAGATGCCCTCATCACCGTCGATGAACGTGATCGCCGATTCGCAGGCGGCGGTGTTCACGAACCCGTAGTCGAGGGTGACCATCCCGGACTGCGCCCGCAGCTTCGCGATGTCGATGCCGAGCTCGTTCTCGGTCCCTCGCACCACGGGGAGCTCGAACTCGGTGTCGCCGTGACGAAGGTACGCGGGCTTCTCGTCGGTCACCGCACGGCTCCTCGCTCGGGGTCGCGCTCAGCGTAGCGGTCGCCCGACGATGCTCGAACGTCGCGGTTAGCCTGCCGCCGCTTGGACTTCGCGTTGAGTGACGACCAGGAGGCGCTGCGCGACGGCGCCGGCGACGTGCTCGATGGACTTGCGTCGAGCGCGCAGGTTCGCGCCGTCGTCGACGCCGGTGGCGGGTGGGACGCGGCCCTGTGGGCGGCCATGGTGGAGCAGGGTTGGCCCGGCGTCGCCGTTCCGGAGTCGGTGGGAGGCCTGGGGCTGGGGACGGTCGAGGTCGCGGTCCTCCTCGAGGAGGTGGGTCGTCACGTGGCGCCGGCGCCGTTCGCGGCGACGGTGCTCGCGCTCGACGCGCTCACGCTCGCCGGCGACACCGAGCGGGTCGAGGACCTCCTCCGTGGGGACGCGCTGGCGTGTGTGGCGTGGAGCCGACGGGGTGACGCGGTGCGGGCCGAGGCGGACGGGGCCTCCTGGCGGCTGCACGGACGGCCCGACCCGGTTCTGTACGCCCCCTCCGCGGTCGTCGCGATCGTCGTGGCCGAGACCCCGGACGGGCCGGGCGTGTTCCGCGTTGACCTCGACCCGGCACACCCGGTGCGCGCGGAGCCGGCGATGGACCGGACCCGTGAGCTCGGCTGGCTTCACTTCGACGGCACGGCGGCGACGCGTCTCGGCGGCGGAGACGCGGTCGAGCAGCTCCTGAATCGGGGCGCGACCTATGCCGCAGCCGAGCTGCTCGGCGGAGCCGACCGGGCCTTGACGATGGCGGTCGAGTACGCCAAGGAGCGGGTCCAGTTCGGCCGCCCGATCGGGAGCTTCCAGGCCGTGAAGCATCGGTGCGCCGACATGCTGGTCGACGTCGAAGGGATGCGGTCCAGCGTGTACTGGGCGGCGTGGTGCATCAGCGCCGATCACTCCGATGCGTCCGTCGCGGCCTCGACGGCGAAGGTGTGGTGTTCGGACGCGTCGAAGCGCGTGATGGCGTCGGCGTTGCAGGTGCACGGTGGGATCGGGTTCACCTGGGAGCACGACCTGCACCTCTTCATGAAGCGGGCCCAGCTCGACCAGCTGGCCTTCGGTGACGGCTCGTATCACCGCGAGCGGTTGGCGGCCCTGCTCCGGCCCCGCGTCGAGGCCGGGGAGAGCATCCTCTAGTCCGACGCCGGGTCGGTCTCGGTTCAGCCGGCCGCGGTGGTGCCGGCCTCGGCGCGAGCGCGGAGGGCGGCCCGGTCGGCCTTCCCGGCGGAGAGCAGCGGCAGCTCGTCGAGCGCGACGACGCGTTCCGGGGTCTTGAACCGCGCCACGCCTTCGTGCTCGAACCAGGCCCGACAGGCCGCGAGGTCAAAGGGTCGACGAGCGACGACGAAGGCGCAGACGCGCTCGCCGTACCGGGGGTCCGCGTAGGCGACCGCGACGGCCTGGACTACGTCCGGGTGCCGCTCGAGGACGGCCTCGACCTCGGCCGCGGCGATGTTCTCCCCGCCGCGGATGATCGTGTCCTTGATCCGCCCCACGACGGTCAGCCAGCCGTCGGCATCCATCGTGGCGAGGTCACCGGTGCGGAACCAGCCCCGGGTGACCGCGGCCTCGGTCTGCGAGGCATCGACGTAGCCGGCGAAGAGCTCGGGTCCCCGCAGCCACAGCTCGCCCGTCTCCCCGCACGCCAAGGCCTTCCCGGTGACCGGGTCGCTCACCCGGAGGCGCACCGCGCCCACGGCCCGGCCGTCGGTGTCGCGGGCCCGGTCCGGCGGGTCGTCGGGGGTGCTCGTCGTCACCGTGGGGGCTTCGGTCGAGCCGTAGGTGCGTTTGACCGTCGCGTGGAGCCGTTCGCGGGCGGCGTCGACGAACGCGGGGGTCACGCCCGCGCCTCCGCTCGACACGAGCCGCAGGCTGGCGACGCGCGCCGCCCGGAAGCCCGGCGTCTCCATGAGCGAGACGAAGAAGGTGGGCGGGCCGATCATGAAGGTGATCGCCGCGGTGTCGATCGTCTCCAGCGCGGCTTCGGGGTCCCAGCGGGCCATGAGGTTGACGCGCATCGGCACCACCCCGGGCAACAGGACCGCGTTGAGCAGTCCCGAGACGTGGGCGAGCGGGGCCGGCATCAAGATCGCGTCGGTGGGTGTCAGCTGGTGGGCCCCGGCCATGACGCGGGCCTTGTAGGCGAGGCCGCGTTGGGTGTGCAACGCGGCTTTCGGCCCTCCCGTCGATCCCGACGTGAACAGGATCGCCGCGAGATCGCGGGGCCGCGCCGCGGAGACGGTGACGGGCTCGCCGCCGAGCAGGGTCGGGTAGCGGGCGGCGTGGCCGCGAATGGCGTCCGGTGGGAGCCAGGCCCGCGGTTGGAGGACCTCGAGGAACCGGTCGACGTCCGCGGGGCCGGCCTGGTGGTGGATCGGGCCCGCGATCGCACCCAGGCGCCAGCAGGCCCGGTACAAGAGGATCACCTCGTGCCAGTTCGGCGCTTGCCACGCGACGACATCTCCGTGGCGGACACCAGCGGTGCGCAGCCCCCCGGCCAACGCGGCGACGGCGGCCTCGATGGCGGGGCCATCGAGCGCGGTGCCCGTCTCGTCGACCAACACGGGCGTGCGGGCGCGCTGCGCCGCGTCGGACAGGAGCCGATCCAGGCTCGGCTCGTCCCACGGCCCCCCGGGCGCCTGGTACGCCGCGGCGTCCGGATGCCGGTAGGTGGCTCTCAGCGGAGCGGATTGCGCCAGGACGCGCCAACCGGCGTCGCGCCGCGCAGGAGTTGGGTGCCGACGAAGTTCCGTTGGATCTCGACGGTGCCGGCGCCGATGCAGAGCCCCCGGATGTCGCGGTAGGCGCGTTCGACCGGGTACTCCCGGCTGTACCCGTACCCACCGAGGAGCTGGATCGCCTCGTCGCACACGAACTTGGCCGCCAGGTTCGCGGCGGTCTTCGCCATGGCCGTCTCGAGCGCCGGTGGGGTCCCGTGGGGGCCGGCCAAGTGGAGCGCGCGTTGCAGGAGGAGGCGCGCGCCTTCGAGCTGGGTGGCCATGTCGGCGATCTTCCACTGGAGGCCTTGCAGGTCCGCGAGCCGCTGACCGCCGATGGTGCGCTCGTTCATGTACCGCACCGCGTACTCGAGCGACCCCTGGGCCGCGCCGACGCACATCGCGGCGTTGCCGCACCGCTCGTGGTTGATGTGGGTGATCAAGGTCTTGAAGGCGTCGGCGTTCGAGGCGTCGCCGACCAGGAGCACGTCCTCGGGGGCGACGTAGACGTCGTCGAACGCGAGCTCCGCCTCGCTGGTCCCCCGCAGCCCCATCTTCACGTGGGTGCCCGCCACCGTGACGCCCTCGGATTCGAGGTCGACCACGACCGCGCCGATCCCGCGTGCCCCTTCGCTTCCCGGGAATCGGCACCACACCAGGCAGCACCGGGCCTTGTGCCCACCGGTGACGTAGTTCTTGTAGGCGTTGAGTCGGTACCCGTCACCGTCGGCGGTGAGCCGAGCCCGCATGTGCGTCACGGCCGACCCGGCTTCGGTTTCGCTGATCCCGATGCAGAACAGCCCCTCGCCACTGGCCGCGAGGGGAAGCCAGCGCTCCTTCATGGCCTCGTGGCCGAGATGCTGAATCGCTCGGGGGGGACCGTTGTAGATCAGCTGGGCGAGGATGGCGCTCGATACGTCGACGCGGGCGAGCTCCTCGAGCACGATGGCCGCTTCGACGTCCGCCATGCCCATCCCGCCGTACCGCTCCTCGACGGTGATCCCGAACAGCTCGGCCTTGCGGAGCGCGTCCCAGGAGCCCTCGGGAAAGGCCTCGGTCTCGTCCCACTGACGGGCGTAGGGGGCGAGGTCGCGCTCCGCGACCTCCCGGGCCAGCGCCCGGAGCGCCGCTTGATCCTCGCTCTCCGCGAAGGGATCCTCGCCCTGCGGGCCGGCGTCCTGGCTGCCCATCACGGCGGAGCCTATGCGTTGAGGGTCGATCCAAACCTGACTACCGTGTCAGGGAACGCGCGCGAGACCCTCGGAGGACCGTGAGCCAGGCCACGACCCCCGACTTCGAATACGACGAGGTCGACTTCTTCACCGGGCAGCCCTACCCGATCTGGGAGCGAGCCCGGAGCGAGTGCCCGGTGTTTCGGAACCCGAGCGGACAGGGCGGTTTCACCGACCGCCCGATCTACTCGGTGAGTCGCTTCGACGACGTGGAGACGGTGCTGCGCGACGGGCACACGTTCTCGTCTTCGATCAACGCGGAGCACATCGGCCAGTACATGGGGGAGCTGATCCTCGCCATGGACGGCCAGGAGCACCGCAGCTACCGCGCGCTGGTCGCGCACGCGTTCCGCGCGTCGGCGCTGGAACGATGGGACGAGACGCTGGTCCGCCCGACCATCACTCGCCTCCTCGACGAGATCGCCCCGAAGGGTCGAGCCGATCTCGTGGCGGATCTCACGAGCCGATACCCGGTGCAAGTGATCTGTGGCCTCGTCGGCGTGCCGCTCGAGGACAGCGACCAGTTCCATCACTGGGCCGAGGAGATCAACACCGGGCCGTTGCACCCCAAGGTCGGCATGGCCGCGTCGCAGGCGATGCGGGACTACTTGGCGCCCATCGTCGAAGCCCGTCGGGCGGAGCCCGCCGACGACCTGATCAGCGACCTGGTCCACGCCGAGATCGACGGTGAGCGCCTCACCGACGAGAAGATCTACGGGTTCTTGCGCCTGCTGCTCCCGGCCGGTGCCGAGACGACGTTTCGGGTCATGGGCAACGCCCTCACCGCGCTCCTCACGCACCCCGACGTGCTGGACCGGGTCGGCGCCGACCGCGCGCTGCTCCCCGCCGTCATCGAGGAGACCCTGCGCTGGGAGACGTCGGTCACCCAGGTGAGCCGGGTCGCGTCCGACGACGCCGAGGTCGGAGGCTGCCCGATCCCGAACGGCGCCGCGGTCAGCGTCCTCACCGGATCCGCGAACCATGACGAGGGCCGCTACGAGCACTCCGACCGGTTCGACATCGACCGGACCGTCCAGAACCACCTCGCGTTCGGGACCGGCCAGCACCAGTGTCTCGGCATGCACCTGGCGCGCCTCGAGCTCCGTGTCGGACTCGACCTGATCCTCGACCGGCTCCCCAACTTGCGCCTCGACCCCGATGGTGCGTCGCCGGTCATCGAGGGGACGGCGTTCCGGGGTCCCACGACCCTCCCGGTCCTCTTCGACCCGAGCTGACCGACGATCCGGGCGCATCGGCGCGGGGGAGCTCCTTGGCGTAACACCGGCTGAGTGGCGACGTCCGGTAGAAGCCGTACCGGTCGATCGGCTCGTACCCCGACGTCTCGTAGAGCCGCATCGCCTCGGGCTGATGGACCCCGGTCTCGAGGAGGAGCCGTCCGTAGCCGAGCGCCCGGGCCCGATCTTCGAGCGCGGTCAGCACCAGGCGCGACACGCCTCGACCCCGGAACGGCGGGTCCACGAACATGCGCTTGAGCTCGCCGACCCGCGCGTCATAGCGACGGAGACCGCCGCAGCCGACGGCCCGCTCCTCGAGCCAGGCAACGACGAACGCGCCCGTCGGCGGCGCAAGGTCGTCGGCGGTCAGACCATCCGGGTCGGGGTCGGGAAACCCGTACCGCTCCACGAGCTCCGAGCCGAGCGCGCGCACCAGCGGCTCGACGACGGCCGAATCGAGTCGGTCGTCCTCGACCCGGGGTCGGGTCAACCGAGGAGGCGACGCCACTGCTCGAGCGTCGGGAGCCGGAAGACGTAGTTCTGGTGGCGCGTCTCACCCATCGTCGCCGACGCCGCGGGTGAGTACCGGTGGCCGGGGTAGAGGACCGTGTCGTCCGGGATGGCCGCCAGCCGTTGGGTGAGGCTCTCGTACATCTGATCGCCGTCGCCGCCCGGAAGGTCGGTGCGACCGCAGCCGTCGAGGAAGAGGGTGTCGCCGGCCACGAGCTTGCCGTCGACGACGAAGCACTGGCTCCCCGGGGTGTGGCCGGGAGTGTGGATGAGACGGATCGGGACCCGCCCGACGTCGACGGTGTCGCCACTGTCGTGCAGGATCAGGTCGCTGTCGGCGACGCCGGCGGCGCGTTTGACCCACTCCGCCTCGTCGCGTTGGACGTGCACGGGTGCGGAGACGTCCGACCGTCCCAGCAGCTCTTGGATGCCCTCGATCCCGTAGCCCATCAGGTCGCCACCGATGTGGTCCGGGTGCCAGTGCGTCGCGAGTACCCCCGTGAGCCGGAGCCCGTCGGCGGCCAGGATCTCGATGAGCTCGTCGACGGCGTACGCGGGGTCGACGGCGATGGCCTCCCCGGTCTCGCGGTCCCCGATCAGGTACACGAAGTTGACCATCTGGGCCGCGACCGGGTTGTCCCGGGCGAAGTCCTGGCCCGACAGCAGTTGGCGGAAGTACAGCGGTTCGGTCACTGAGGATCGCTCGCCGCGGCCATGAGAACGCGTCTCCCTCTGCGGCTCCGGTGCCGCGGTCCTCTTCGAGTCGGGCCGCAGCGTACCGGCGAACCGCGTAGCCTCTCCCGACATGGCGACCGTCGCGTACCGCACGTGTCCGCTCTGCGAGGCGACGTGCGGGCTTGAGCTCCGCCTCGAGGAGGGTGCCATCACCCGGGTGCGCGGCGACCGGGACGACG